>JAUXBS010000159.1 GCA_030619245.1 Clostridia bacterium
CTCAAGAACAACAGGGAAACACGGCTGATACCCGTAATAATGGTAACCGCCCTGAATGAAAAGAAGGACCGGATAAGGGGAATTGAAGCCGGTTCCGATGATTTTGTAAGCGCCCCATTTGACAAGGAGGAACTACTGGCAAGAGTCAGGTCGCTTTTAAAAATGAAAAAATTCAGCGACCAGCTTGATGATGCAGAAAAGGTAATAATCGCGCTGGCCAAAGCAGTTGAAGCAAAAGATGCCTATACAAAAGGCCATGTAGACAGGGTCGCGTCATTTGCTTCAAAACTGGCAAAGGAAGCAGGCCTTCCAGATGAAGAACAGCATACTCTTTACATGGGGGGTATGCTCCATGATATCGGAAAAATCGGAGTTTCGGATTCCATACTGAACAAACCCGGCAGGCTCACAGACGAGGAATTTGAAATAATCAGGAAACATCCTCTCATAGGCGAGGAAATATGCAAACCACTGAACTCCATAAGCCCGTTTATATCTATCATTAAACACCATCATGAAAAACTTGACGGCTCCGGCTACCCTGACAGCCTAAAGGGGGATGAAATTCCGGTCCCCGCAAGAATAATGGCAATCGTCGACGTCTATGACGCTCTGACCTCAGACAGGCCTTACCGCAAAGGCATGGACAGGGAAAAAGCTCTTGGTATACTGACAGAGGAAGCGGACCGGGGTTGGTGGGATAAGAATCTTCTTGCAAAATTCAAATCAATACTGCATTAATAAATTATAATACTTCCTTGAATTTTTTAATCAGGGCAGGTATGACCTGAAAAAGGTCTCCGACAATACCGTAAGTGGCAATTTGAAATATCGGCGCCTGAGGGTCCTTGTTTATGGCAATGATAACATCAGCTGTCCTCATGCCAACCTGATGCTGTATGGCTCCTGAAATGCCGCATGCAAAATATATTTTTGGCGCCGTGGTCTTTCCTGTCTGTCCGACCTGGTGGGAATAAGGTATCCACCCGGCATCAACGGCAGCCCTGGAAGACCCGACAGCCCCCCCCAGCGCATCGGCAAGTTCGCGTATGAGTTTAAAGTTCTCCGGCGCCTTCAGCCCCCTGCCGCCGGAAACAATGATTTCCGCATCCTGCAGGTTTACATGTATCGTTTCATCCTTAACGACATCCACGACTTTCGTCATCATGTCCCTTTTGACAAACTGCACTTCCTCTTCAATGATTTCACCCTTCCTTGAAGGGTCCTCGGGCAGTTTTTTCATAACTCTCGGCCGGACTGTTGCCATCTGGGGCCTGTAGTCCGGACATATGATCGTTGCCATAATGTTTCCACCGAATGCCGGACGGGTCTGGAGCAGGAGTTTCTTTTCATTATCTATTTCAAGCCCGGTGCAGTCAGCCGTAAGCCCTGTTGGCAGCATGACAGCCAGTTTCGGCAGCAGTGAACGCCCTATGGTGGTTGCGCCCCCAAGAATTATTGACGGTTTGTGCCTTTGAACAAGGCTGAAGAGCGCCTTTGAATAAGATGAGTCCTGGTATTCCTTGAGGCCGGGGTTATCAACCACGTAAACCTTGTCCGCTCCATGCGCTGTAAGTTTCCCGGCTTCCTTCCTGATACCATCGCCCACGAGCACTGCGGCAAGTTCCTCCTGCAGCTTATCAGCCAGTTTCCTGCCTTCACCAAGCAGTTCATACGAGACCGTGTCTATTTCACCATTCCTCTGCTCCGCGAAAACCCATACTCCCTTATACTCCTCTTTATTGGCCACCTTCGCCTGTTTCTTTTCAATGGCAATAGCGCCGGACTTGCACGAACTGATACAGGCGCCGCAGAGGTTGCATTTATCCAGGTCTATAACCGCCAGTTTGTTTTCAACCTTTATTGCGTCAAGCGGGCACGCGGAAATACATATCCTGCAGCCGGTACATTTATCATTTATAACTTTTATGCTCATACTATCTTGTTCTCTTTCATTTTCTCAACGAGTTTATTGACACAATCCTCCGCTTCACCTTCGAATATTTCTCCCGCTTCTCTTGGCTGCGGTGTAAATATTTTTATCACCTGCGTTGGCGAACCGTCAAGCCCAAGGCGTTCCTTATCCATTTCCATATCACTGAAAGTCCATACGGGGATTTGCGCCTTCTTTGCATTCAACTTGCCCCTTAATGACTCCAGCCTCGGTTCATTGATTTCCTTGACCACGGTAATCAGGGCGGGCAATTTCATTTCCCTGACCTCGTATCCCTCATCAACCATCTTTTCAACCCTGATGGATTTTCTGTCTTCGGGGATTTCCTCTATTTTCCTGACATAGGTAACAAACGGTATGTTAAGGTGCTGCGCGATCCCGGGGCCTACCTGCGCGGTATCACCGTCCGATGCCTGCTTGCCGCATATGATCAGGTCAAAATCCTTTATCTTCCTTACGGCGCAGGAAAGGGTATATGATGTGGCAAGCGTATCCGAACCCGCAAAAACGCGGTCTGACAGTAAAACCACTTCATCAACCCCCATCGCTATGCACTGGCGAAGGGCCGCTTCCGCCTGGGGAGGCCCCATGGTAATCACGGTCACCCGGCCCCCCTTTGCCTCGCGGACCCTCAACCCCTCTTCAATTGCATACATGTCAAAAGGATTAATAATGCTCGTAACCCCTTCTCTGATTAATGTATTCGTTTCAGGGTTGATTTTTACTTCTGTTGTCTCGGGCACCTGTTTGATGAATACTATTATGTTCATTACTTCTTTTTCCTTTTGCTTTCCTTAATTAATTCTAAACCGATGATATTCCTCTGGATTTCATTCGTCCCTTCATATATCTGCATTATTTTAGCATCCCGCATGTACTTTTCCACGGGATAGTCTTTCATATAACCGTAACCGCCAAGAACCTGAATGGCTTCAACTGTAACCGCCATTGCAACATCCGACGGGAAGACCTTTGATATCGCGCTTTCCTTTGAAAAGTTCTTTTGCTTTCCACTGTCAATCATCCTTGCGGTAGAATATATCAGGGCCCTTGCCGCCTCCACCTGTATCGCCATATCCGCGAGTTTGTGTTGAATTGCCTGGAATGTGGCTATCGTTTTCCCAAACTGTACCCTCTCCCCGGAATACTTCACCGCCTCATCCAGGGCGCCCTGGGCAGTTCCAAGCGCCTGCGCGCCTATGCCGGAACGCGAATGGTTAAAATTCGACATTGTAATAATAAACCCTGTCCCCTCCCTGCCTATCAGGTTTCCCTTCGGAATCCTGCAGTTATCGAATACCAGTTCTCTGGTTGCTGAACAGCGTATCCCCATTTTATCCTCTTTCTTGCCGAAGGAAAAACCCGGGGTTCCTTTTTCAACAATTAACGCGCTTGCGCCGCGCGCGCCCTTTTCCTTATTTGTCATGGCGATAATCACATAGATATCAGCCTCACCGCCGTTTGTAATGAATACCTTTGTGCCGTTTAGAACGTACTCGTCACCTTCAGGTTTTGCCGTAGTTTCAATAGCCCCTGCGTCACTTCCCGCATTGGGTTCAGTCAGGCCAAAAGCGGCAAGTTTCTCTCCGGAAGCCAGTAATGGCAGGTACTTCTTCTTTTGTTCCTCGCTGCCAAATCTGTTTATCGGAAACGCGCCCAGCGCGCTTGCCGCAAAAGATACCGCAACGCCCGCGCAGCCCCGGCTCAACTCTTCAACAATCAGGCACAACTCCAGGCATCCCCCCCCTATCCCTCCATACTCCTCGGGAATAGCTACCCTGAACAGGTCAGCAGCCGCAATATCCTTCACAATTCCACCGGGGAATTCACCGGTCCTATCCAGTTCCTCCCTCACAGGCATTATCTTATTCTCCGTTATTTTTGACGCCAATTCTCTTATCATTTCCTGTTCTTCGGTAAGTAAATAATCCATAACATCCTCCTGTTTATATTAAAGCGTTACTTTCATCTTAACAAGGGCTTCTCTTGCAGCCTGCTGTTCAGCATTTTTCTTGCTCATGCCGACTCCCTTGCCATAAGTCTTATTTTTGACCCTGACTTCTATTTC
>JAUXBS010000047.1 GCA_030619245.1 Clostridia bacterium
AGCGCTCTGTCTCATAAATTCCCGATGTTTTTGCAATGTGATTTTGAGCCGTGCCGAAGCAACGAGAGGCGAGCATATCGGGAATATGCAAGCCGAGTGTTGCAAAGGCGCAGGCCAAAAGCCCTTTGCCCTTCGGGAGGCTATATCCCGGGCAACTTCTTCGTTGTTTCGTCGGTTACAATACCACCGCATTGCTCTCTCCTCACGCCTTGAATTTGCCTCAGGCTATAGCCTCAAAAATACCGGTAATTTATGAGACAGAGCGCTGATACTGTCTGAACCCGGTCAGGCCGGGCGAGTTCCGCAGGCGCCGCAAAAACCGCTCTCTAATGCAGACTTGAGGCAGGGGAATACATCCTCCAGGATGCTTAACAATTTGAATTGATTTTACTGATACCATTATATCGTTGGTAAACAACCTCTATTTACCCACGGATTCTGATGAAGAGCCAAATATCAGGGGGTCACATTTTTTCAGGCGCGGAAATTCCCATCATTTTCAATCCGTTCCTTACAACCACCTGCAGCGCCTTCACCAGCATCAGGCGGCTTCCGGTCAGGTTCTTATCATTAACAATCACCCTGTGTTTTGTATAGTACCTGTGAAATACTCCCGCCAGATCCTGCAGGTACCCTGTTAAATGATGAGGTTCCAGTGTATTACAGCAATGAACCAGCAAGTCCGGATAAGTAATTAATTTCTTGATTATTATCAGTTCTTCCGGCTCCTTCAGCAAACCGGCATCGCATCCCGGATTAAAATCAACACCCATTTTCTTTGCTTCCCGGAAAATACTGCATACCCTGGCATGAGCGTACTGAACGTAGTACACTGGATTTTCCTGTGATTGCTTTTTTGCAAGCTCCAGGTCGAAATCCAGTGGACTGTTGGCATTTCTCATCAGGTAGAAAAACCTGCAGGCATCACTTCCCACCTCGTCAATAACCTGTCTTAATGTAACATAATTCGCCTTCCTCTTAGACATTATAACCGGCTTTCCCCCTATGGTAAGGTTAACCAGTTGGTAAAGCAGTATCTTCAGCCTGTCAGGGTCATAACCCAGGGCTTTAACAGACCCCTTTACCCTGTCTATATAACCGTGATGGTCAGCGCCCCATATATTTATAACAGTTTCAAATCCTCTCTTAAACTTATCATAATGATAGGCAATATCCGAAGCAAGATAAGTCCCGGTCTTATCCTTTCTCGTAATCACCCTGTCCTTATCATCCTTAAACTCTGTTGATTTGAACCACAGGGCTCCTCCTTTCTCGTACACATATCCCTTTTTTTTCAATCTATCAACAGCAGCATCAATTTTATTCTTTCCGTCTTTCTCTTTAAAAAGACTGCTTTCATAGAACCAGTTATCAAAAACCAGCCCGAAATCACCCATGTCTTTTTTTATGTACTTCTCAATTATCTTTTCCACAGCATACTTCTTGATGGCTTCCCTGTCACCGGAATTCTCTTCAATGAAACCCCTGCCTTCATTATAAACTTCTTTCAGGTAATCCCCTCCATAACCACCTTCAGGCGCGGGTTTGCCCTCTCCTGCGCATACCAGGGAATCAGCCAGTAAATTAATCTGATTTCCCACATCATTCACATAGTATTCCCTTGTCACATCAAAACCAAGATTCTTCATAATATTCGCAAGACAGTCGCCAAGGGCGGCGCCCCTTCCGTGGCCGACATGAGAGGGCCCGGTCGGATTGGCTGAAACGAATTCAATCATGACCTTCCTTTTACTCCCAATGTTCCCTCCGCCATATTTATGGCCTTCCCTGATAATGTTTTCAAGTTCATTATAAAAAACGCTTTTGTTAATGTAAATATTTATAAAACCCGGCTTCATGAACTTTACTGCCTCAAAATATTTCTTTTCCAGGGAAAGTTCAGTTGCCAGTTCCCCGGCAATCTTAAGAGTGGACTCTTTCAACCTTGAAGCCAGAATCATTGCGGCATTGGTTGCATAATCCGCCTTGATGTTCCCCGGAGGAACCTCCACATTGTAACGGGGCATCCTGGTTTCTGCCTCGCCGTGGTTCATCATAACCTTCTTAACCGCCTTATCAATAATCAACAAAAGTTCTTTTTTTATCATTTTCTTTTTTTCTTCCAATCTACCTTTTTTGCCTGTGACCACAAGTCTTCAACCTTGTAATACTTCCTGGTGTCCTCCTTGAACACATGAATCATAATACCTGAATAATCCAGAAGGATCCACTGGGCAATGCTTATCCCCTCCCTGTGTTCAGGTATAATATTATTCTTTTTTAGTTCATGTATTATGCCATTGGCTATACTGCTTACGTGTATATTTGTCCTCCCGCTGCAAACGATGTAGTAATCCACGAACGGCGTTATTTTTCTTACGTCCATCACTATTATTCTTCCGGCCTTTTTTTTCTGCGCAATCAAGGCGCACTCCTTGGCAAGCTGCCTGTAACTAATATTTTTTTTCATATATCTCCTTAAAATCATCCCCTATAACAATACTTAACTCAACCAGCCGTGTTTTATCTATTTCCGTTTTCACTTCACTGCACCCGACTACCCTGGCAACCCTGTACGCAAGGCCTATATCGCCCTGCCTGTCAATAACAGTGGTATACTTTTTATAATTACCGTAATTGCCCCACCTGACAGCGTCTATTCCGAACTGTCTCAGGTATAATTGTAAATCCTCTGCCAACCCCCTCCTGCTGGTCGCATTCCACACTTCAACAACCACTATATCGTCAAACGTTTCAGCCATCGGTTTCAAACCGTAATTCCTGCTGTTTTCACGGTAACTGTTCTTTATAACCTGAACGACATTGCCTACTTTCTCTTTTTCCGTAACCCAGTAGTTCTTGCCGATAAGGCACTTTGCTATACCGGGCAGGTTCTGTATGCGCAAATCCCTTCTGGTCACATCCCTTAACTCAATCATCAGGGAAATCACATCCTTCAGCCACATATTAGTCCACGTGTTCCTGACTATAGCTGAATATATATCAGGAAGTTTCATGAGCAGCCTCACATTCCTCATCTGGTTTGAAAGGATTTTCAAAAATTTATGCTGTCTTACAATCCTTCCCACGTCACCGAGCGCCTTATCCCTGAACCTTATGTATTCCAGTGATTTCTTACCGTTCAATTTCTGCAGCCCGGGTTTGAAGTGAATATGAAGCTTCCCCCAGTTATCATCGTAATCCATTCTTTTCTCTATATTCATTTCCACACCACCCATTGCATCAATCACATCGCAGAAACTGTTATAATCAACCTGTAAATAGAACTGTATCGTCATATCAAGAAATTTGCTTATAGAATCCTTGACGGCAATACAACTATCGTGGGGATTTTTCGTTTTATTATAAGCCCTTGCATATACTTCATTAGCCTTCTGATAAGGCCTCCAGTGTTTACTGTCAGTGCGTGGAACCTTTGAATCCCTCGGAATCGACAGGATATCCAGAAACTTGGTTCTTGGTTCATAACTTAACAACATTATAACATCAGCGTGCTTGCTGTACTTTAACTCATCACAACCGAGCATAAGAATGTTTATCCTTTTTTCACAGCGCAGCAGGTTTTCAACCTCGCTTCCTGATGAAAAATACATTACAATTAATATTAAAACCAGGAAAAAACCCAGCAGTATTCTCTGTTTCCTTATTTTTGTTTTCTTTATTACCATTTCTTGTTTTTTCCGTACAGCCCTTTTTCCTTAATATACCCGGCAACAGGCGTCGGGACAAGATGTTTAAAACTTGCGTTTACCTCCACCCTCTTCCGAATATTAGACGCAGAAATATCAAGCGCATTTATATTGAGTACCTTCATATTCCGACTGAACCTTTTCTCCAATCCGTCAATTTTAAAGCCAGGCCTCTGCACCACGATGAAACTGCACAACTCAAGCAGTTTCTCCGGGTCCTTCCAGGATTTAATTACCGATGCTTCATCAGAACCAATAATAAAAAATATTTCATCGTTAATGTACAGACTTCTTCTTAATTTTCTCAAAATATTTATTGTTGCAACGGGCCTGCCTGTTCTCCCGCTTTCCTTTATCTCAAAATCCGAAACCTCCAGCCAGTCCAAACCGTCCGCGGCAAGGCAGGCCATTTTATACCTCTGACCGGGCGCAGCGCCTTTTATTTCCTTGTGCCGCGCCTTTCCTGAGGGAAGCAGCACAACCTTATCCAGCCTCATTTTTAGTTTAACCTTCCTGACAATGCGAATATGGCCATTATGAACAGGATTAAAAACTCCGCCCAGTATCCCTATTTTCATCTTTTCCTTATTCCCTCACCTGTCCATCACCGTATATCATATACTTCGTTGACGTCAGGTCCTTTATTCCCATAGGCCCGCGGGCATGAATCTTCTGCGTTGAAATACCTATCTCCGAGCCCATCCCAAACTGGCTGCCGTCAGTAAACCTCGTCGAAGCATTCCAATATACTGAAGCAGAGTCCACCCGCTTCAGAAATTCCTCCGCCCTTCCCCTGTCTTCAGTAACAATAGCATCCGAATGGCCAGAACCATAACTTAAAATATGGCCTATGGCTTCGTCATAATTATCAACAACCTTTACTGACAGGATCAGGTCAAGGTACTCCGTTGACCAGTCCTCCTCGTTTGCCTTCCTTATCCCCGCAGCTATTTCAGCGGTTTTATCATCACCGCGCACCTCAACGCCCGCAGCCTGCATTTTTTTCACCAGGCCGGGAAGCAGCCGGCCGGCAACGTCCTTGTGCACCAGAAGCGTCTCCATGGCATTGCACACACCCGGGCGCTGCACTTTTGCGTTAATACATATTTTTTCCGCCTTCCCGGGGTCAGCTGAGGCATCAACGTAAGTATGGCACAGTCCCCTGCCGTGCCTCATAACCGGTACGGTTGCATTTCTTGTAATACTGTCTATCATTTTCTCACTACCCCGGAGAATTATCATGTCCAGTAACTTATCCAGGCGGGACATCCCGGCCACCGCCTCCCTGTCAGTTGTCCTTATCAAACCTATTGCGCCTTCCGGTATGCCTGCCCCGTATGCAGCTTTTTCAATAATTGAAACAATCGCCATGTTTGAATTTATTGATTCCGACCCCCCCCTTAGCACGACGGAATTCCCTGATTTAAGGCAAAGGCCTGCCGAGTCTCCCGTAACGTTCGGCCGGGATTCATAAATAATCCCTATTACCCCGAGCGGCACCCTTACTTTTCTTATAAGCAGCCCATTCGGCCTTTTTACCTCTTCAAGCACCTCGCCAACCGGGTCCGGCAGCTTCGTGATGTCCCTTAACCCATCAGCCATTGACCTTATCCTATTTTCAGTAAGATTAAGCCGGTCAATAAGCGCTTTTGAAAGGCCTGACTTTTCAGCAGCCTTCATGTCAATACTGTTCTTATCCAGTATCTCACTCATATTCTTCTCAACAGCGTCAGCCATTGCAATCAATGCCCTGTTTCTAACATTCCCGCTGATACCCGCAAGTATCCTTGATGCTTCCTTTGCCCGCTTTGAAACATCACTAACTTCTTTAAAAATATTCATTTTTCTCCATTGGGGACAGACACCAAGGGTGTCTGTCCCCGATTATTTGCAAGTTCAATGAGCCTTTTTCTCTTTATTTTATTGAACTCGCTTATTTTTTCAGAACTCACTCTTTTGCCTGATGGAATTTTAAGTTTCAGGAAGTTCACTAACTTCCCGTATTTTCTTATCCTGAAATCAAGGTGGGGCCCGGTTGAAAGCCCGGTGGAACCAACATATCCTATCACATCCTTCTGTTTCACTTTTCTGCCCTTTTTTATACCCTTCCCGTACCTTGAAAGGTGTCCGTAGGAAGTGGTGTAAATTGAATTATGCCTTATTATAACGCACTTGCCCGCCCCGCCCTTCCGTCCGCAATAAGTAACGGTCCCGTCTCCAATACTTACAACCGGGGTTCCTGCCGGCGCCGCATAATCTATCCCGCTGTGAGGGCGGTATATCTTCAGTATCGGATGGAACCTCCTCCTTGAGAAATATGATGAGATGCGGCGGAAGTCCAGCGGAGCCCTTAGAAACTGCTTACGCATGGACTTTCCATCCAGGTCATAATACTGGTTATTGAATATTACAGCAGTATGCGAACCTGTTTCTTCTCCTTTATATATGGCAGAAAGTATTTTTCCGTCAATCGCATTGCCCCTGTTGTCTACATACCTCATCCATACAAGTTTGTAGCTATCACCCTGCCTGGGCTCCGTAAGAAAATCCACCTGCCAGGAAAATATGTCAGTAAACCTCATGATTAAATCAGGAGTTAAATCCTGGCTTCTCATCGCATTCCATAAACTGCTGTCTATCTCCCCTGTAATTCCGACTACCTTCTCCTCCATGGGGACCTTGCTGTAACCCGCATTAAAGACATTTGACGTGGTTTTTTCCACAGCATAGATGAATATGTTATGATAAAACCTGAAAGCTCTGAAATAACCGTCAGTTGACCTCACTATCTCGTACCTGTCACCAGGACGGCATATACGAACATCATAATACGGCTTTAATGCTTCTGTTATCCTGTAAATGGTATAGGATGATAATCCATCGTTGATAAGGCAGCTGTAAAATGATTCGCCTGATGCTATACTGCCTGCGCTTACATCCACGGGGACTGGTTCATTTGTCTGCTTTTGCTTTTTGAGAAAAACAATTACCAGTATAATAATGGAAAACGCCAGGACGGCATAGATATTCTTTTTTGATATGATCACGTCTTGTTCTTCTGTTTCCTTGCGCTCAGTATTTTAATTAACTTCCACTTGTATGATGATGAAGGTTCAAATAACCCTTTTTCCCACCTCGTTATGGTTTCCCTCCTGACACCAACCGCCTTTGCAAGGTCTTCCTGTGTCATGCGTCTCAACTTCCTGGATTTCTTTAAATCAAAATTCCTGAATTTCCTTTCCATGGCCCTGAAGGCCGTATCCCTTTTCATGAGCCGCTTTTTCAGCATGGAAATACCACTCTCACTTAATCCAAATCTATCCATTAACTCATTAACATCTGCCCCTGATTGAATGGCCTCCATGAATTCTTTGTTCCTCTTTGGCTTCCTGAAAGCGGTCTTATATATTCCTTTTTCCTTTTTCCTGCGGCTTACCGGCTTAATGGTTCTCAGATCAACCTTTTTCAAAACCTCTACTGCACTGATAGCTTCACCTGAGGTAAACTGCTTGATGGCATCCCTGTCGCTTTCATTAATGTTTATAAATCTTAATCCCAATGAGTAACCATCCTGGAGCTCTTCTGCCCTTATTATATGAGCGTATACTTCCTTTAATTTCAACCCGTTTGGCAGCTTGAATATAAGATAAACATTATCACCCACTTTAAAGGATTCTTTTGATTCTATGGCCGCCCCGCCGGCGCTCAGGTTTACGATATGGCCTTTTTTATGAAGGATTTCAGCTCCGCCAATGGGATATAATTCATCAGGAATTATATTCACATTTATCCTCTTAAACTCTCTTCTTTCATCAACCATAATTATTAACCTTTCTTGAACAATAAAGATTCTTCATTGTTTAATTTACATTGTGATAATTATAACAAAATGAGACAGGATAAATCAAGAAAATAATTTTAAACTCCCGGGAAATGATAAATTGCAGTTGAAGTTAAGAGAGGCGTGTTTGTATATGATTGTTTATAACACTTACTTTGTCATAGCATGGCCGGACTCTGAATATATTTCCATTGTTTCAAGCCAGCATTCATATTCTTCATAACTCATCAG
>JAUXBS010000044.1 GCA_030619245.1 Clostridia bacterium
CCCCTTCTAACTTCTTTACGTAGCTGTTAAATTCTCCCCCGGTGAAGGACACGCTGTAGTCACCAAGCGTTAATTTTGATTCCTTCGCCATTATTTCAACGTATATCTTATCCAGTTCTTCTATAACTTTCGTGTTACCTTCCGCCTGCAATGGCATGCTCTGGTCTGAAAACAATAACTTTACTTTAACATCCTCTGTTATATTCCCTTCCGCGTCAAGCCGTAGTGACTGGTTCACCGCTGGGCTGGCACCCCCCTGGAAATTAACTGAAATTGTCTGCGAACCGCCTATCGTCAGCGGGGGAACAACCTCCCTTGTCCTGGACCTGAACGGGTCTTCCACCTTAATTGCTTTCCCGCCTTCCTGAAGTTTCCTTTCCCTGCCGTAAACAGCCTTTATATCATAAGGCAAATAGCTGTATGTTATCCTGAAAGTGCTTGAAACCGGTACGGGCTCCTTAAAAATTAGTTTTCCGCTGCGGTATTCTATTGTATAATCCTTATCCCTTACCAGCGCCTTTCCGTCCAGGGTGATAACCTCGGATTCCCTGAATATATGTTTTGAAGCAGTTAGATAAGGCCCTATACTGTCCATTCCCTTAAACTCTTCTTCCTTTTCGTAAAGGTTATATGATTTTTCTCCTTCCGGCACCGCTCCTTCTATAAGGTCGTCAATGGAAATATCTATAAAGAACCTGTAAGTACCCTTTACCATAATCTTAAAAGGCAGGTGTTTATACTTTATCTTAAACGTGGCAGTGCTAAAAACCGGTTCTTCAAAATAAACCTCGCCACCGTAGTAATCCAGGTAATAATCCCTGTCACGCTCCTTGAGCCTCTTCCTGAGCCATACAACATCTGTCCCGGGCACCAGTATTTTATCCTCAAGAAGGTAAGGGCCTTTACTCCCGTCTCCCTTGACTTCATATTTTTTATTAAGAAGCCTGAATGACAGGTCCTGCTCCAACCCTGAAAACAACTCCAGCGTATCACCAGTCAGATACTTGTAATCCACGGCTATAAACTCGGAATATATTTTAAATGGGAAGCATGTATAACTCACGTTGAAAGAGGATGTTTCCGGCAGGAGTTCCTTTAAATACAGGCCGCCTGTTGAATAATCAATAGCACAGTCCAGGTCAACCGCTTCACCCGTCTCCGGGTCCCTGAAAACAACCGTTTCGGGTATAATATATTTATCAGGCAGGCTGTATTTCCCGTCTTCTACTCCACCGTCTATTTTAATTTCATTTTCCTTGAAATCAAAAGAGAAGAACTCCTCCGGTATTGAAGTCATGGTTACTGTGGTACCCAGGACCCTGCAGGGGATAGCTTCTATCTCGGCAGAGGAAAGCGCAACATCATACTGGACGGTTGTGTCAGGCGCCAGGCCCCGCGCAGTAGTTGAAAAGGTTATAGCATACTGGCCGGTTGCTCCGGTAATCAATTTACCGTTAAATGTTGATATTGAAACCCCGTACTGTCCTGTTGTACCCGGGGCAAGTTTACCGGTAATGCTCTCTTCCCTGTCAACGGGCAGCGCGTTTCCCGTTGAATTTTCAATTTTATACTGGACAGTGGTTCCTGTAGAAATTACAACTCCGGTTCCCGGCTCACCGGCCTTTTCTTCCGGATGTACGGCCCCCCCTGCCAGCAGTAATACCGGTATCACTGAAATGCATATTGCGTATTTTGCGGTTTTCTGTGAATGTATTCTTATTATACCTCAACCTCTTTCTCTTTTCCCTGGAGCAAACACATTAAAATCCTTATTCTTCCCGGTAAACTATCTCAAACTGTGACAGGATATTATTGCGGGAATCAAGCACGTAAAGAAAACCTTCACCGCTTACAACCATTGATAACGGCTGGAACCCTTCCTCCGCTTCTGTATACTTGCCGCTGAATTTAAACAGGAATTGCCCGTTGGCATCAAAGACCTGTATGCGGTTGTTCCCCTTATCCGCCACGTAAACATTGCTAAACTTATCAAGCCGAACCGGTGCCGGCTTATTAAATTCACCGTCTCCGGCGCCCTTCCCGCCCCATTCCATCAGGTAATTGCAATTAAGGTCAAACACCTGTACCCTGTTGTTTCCCGTGTCAGCCACGTATATATTCTGGTAATAATCCACGTCTATGCTCTGCGGGTTACGAAAATTGTTTATACCTCTCCCGAATGTCCCGAAGGACATCTTATAATCATTGTAGTGGTCAAATACAATCACGGAATCACTATAACTGTCCGCAACAAACATATTCCCTATTTTGTCCGTTGCAAGCCCCGCTGGATGATCAAACTTCACCTTTATATAAACCTGCCTGGTACCGTCAGTCGCAAGCTGGTATTCCATTGATTCCAGGGTGTCTACTTCTTCTACTTCTATGGAATCAGGCTCTTTATTCTTTACCTCAAAGAAACCGCTCGGGCTGCCCCCGGCAAAAGTAAATTGAGCGCCCACCTCCAGCTCGACAAGAGTCTTATTACCCCCCTTGCTTTCAAGCGCTCCCGAGTAATTTACCGCCCTTATTGCAGACTCATCGCTTAACTTTCCGACAATTTCATATACCGATACCGTATTGTTCTGCTTATCCGACACATAAACCCTGTAACTGCTGTCAACAACTATATCCACCAGTTCCGGCTTCTGCTGCCGGCTTTGTTCAGAAATATCAAATTCGTAAATATACTTCCCTTCATTGTTGAATACCTGAACCCTCTCGGTCCCGCTGTCAAGCACGTACAGGTTATTGTCAGAATCAACGCCCACCGCCATTGGCTGGAAAAATTCTCCCACCCCTGTCCCAACACCGCCTATCGTCCTTACAAAATTCACCTTGTAAGGCAACTCCCCCGGCAGCTGCGCCCTGGTCTTTACCTTCTGCCCCAACAATGATGTTTTCTTAACCCCGGCTTCAGGCACGCATGAAATGGAAACAATACTCAACAACAGGGCCAGTTGAATTACAATCATACTTTTTCTTATCATTCCGGGTTCTCCTTTTTCTGTTTTCTACTTCTTTCTTTTCAGAACCTTCCTGGCTGCTTCAACAATATCCCTGTCCTTAAGGTGGTATTTTTCCAGCAGCTCTTCAGCCTCTCCCGACTCTCCAAAACAATCCTTCATTCCAACCATCTCAACAGGCACGGGGCAGTTCTGCACAATCACTTCGCTCACAGCGCTCCCCAGCCCGCCAAAAAGCTGGTGCTCTTCAACAGTCACTATTGCCCCTGTTTCCTCTGCGGCATTCACTACAGCAGCTATATCCAGGGGTTTTATCGTATGCATATTTATAACCCTTGCGCTTATACCCTTTTTCTTAAGAATATCGCATGCCGTTAATGCTTCATAGACCATCAGGCCGCAGGCAATAATGGTTAAGTCACTGCCTTCACGGAGCAGGTTTGCCTTCCCGACAGTAAAAGGCGTATCGTCTTCTGTTATCACAGGAACAGCCGCTCTTCCAAAACGCGTGTATACAGGCCCCTGAATCCCCGCGGATGCTATCGTTGCCTTTCTTGTCTCAATGGCGTCACAGGGGACAATAACCTTCATATTGGGGAGGACCCTTGAAATCGCAATATCCTCCAATGCCTGGTGGGTAGGGCCGTCAGGCCCTACTGATATACCGCTGTGAGAACCCCCTATTTTAATGTCAAGCCCGCTGTAACTTGCATTGACCCGTACCTGGTCCCACGTCCTGCCCATGACAAACACACTGAAGGAGGACACGAAAGGTATCTTCCCTGCCAGGGCAAACCCCGCGGCAGTGCTTATCATATCAGCCTCGGCAACCCCCATACTGAAATACCTGTCCGGGAACTTTTTCATGAACATCGATGCCTTGGTGGAACCTGAGAGGTCAGCGCAGAGCACAACCACTTCAGGGTTATTCTCCCCTAACTCAACCAGCCCCTCTCCATAACCGTCTCTCGTTGCTTTCTTTTCCATTAATTCTCCAGTTCCTTTAACGCCTGTTCGGTTTGTTCCTTATCCGGCGCCTTACCATGCCAGCCGGCCTGATCCTCCATGAAGGATACTCCCTTGCCCTTTATGGTGCGCGCAATAATCACACTCGGTTTACCCTTTGATTCCTTTGCCTTATTAAACGCCTCCAGTATCTCTTCCAGTTTATGCCCGTCAATATCAATAACATTCCAGCCAAATGCCTTCCACTTCTCCGCCAGGGGTTTAACATTCATGACTTTCTCGCATTCACCGTCAATCTGAAGGTTGTTATTATCCACTATCCCGCATACATTATCCAGTTTATAGTGCGCCGCGGTCATTGCCGCCTCCCATATCTGGCCCTCCTGCAGTTCCCCGTCACCCATCAGGCAGTACGCCCTCCGTCCGGCCTTGTTCAACTTGAACGCCAGGGCCGCGCCGTTGGCAACGGACAAGCCCATCCCCAGCGACCCGCTTGAAACCTCTATACCCGGCAATCCCTTCAGTTTTGAAGGATGGCCGTCAAGCCTGCTTCCAAGCTTCCTGAGCGTCATCAATTCATCCTTCGGGAAATACCCCGATTCTGCCAGGACAGCATAAAGCCCCGGGCACACGTGACCTTTTGAGAGGATGAATACATCCCTTTCCTCCCACCCGGGATTCTTCGGGTCATGTTTCAGAACCGAAAAGTACAATGCCGCAAAAATATCCGCCGATGAAAGCGAGCCTCCCGGGTGCCCTGAACCTGCCTCCCCGAGCATTTCGATAATATCAAACCTTAGCTGTTTTGCCTTTACTTCCAGTTGTTCTATTAATTTCCTGTCCATTTTATCCTTTCTTTTCCCATCTCAGAAGTTCCGTAATTTTCCCCAGGCTGCTGCCTTCATTTATTTCTTTCCTTATCCTGTTCTCCTTCTCAAGAACGTCCATTGCCCTGTTTGTTATTTCCGCAATTCTACTCCCGGGTATAACCAGCACTCCGTCACTGTCACCCACCAGCCAGTCACCGGGATACACCCTGCTGCCGCATATATTTACCGGCACTCCTGTTTCTCCAAACCCCTTTGGTTCCCCTGCCGCAGGAGTAATTATCTTTGCGTAAGCGGGAAACTTCATACCGGCGATTTCCTCCGTATCCCTTATGGCGCCGTCAATCACAACTCCCGCTATACCCTTCTTTAACGCGCTGCACGTAGCAAGTTCCCCCCATACTGCGGGGCCAACCCCGCCCGCGTCAATAACAATGATGGAACCTGCCTCAGCCAGGTCAATTGCCTCAACGGGCTTCGCCCAGTCCCCCGGGAAAGTCCTTACGGTAAAAGCAGGGCCGATTAACTTAAATCCTTTTGTAACCGGGGAAAGCCCCTCAAGCGCCCCCTGCCTGTGAAGGGCATCGGACACATTTGCGGCTGAAACTTTTAACAGTATTTTTATTATGTCCGGTTTATCAATTACCCTTCTGTACAGTTCTGTCTTTATCTTAATTTTTCTGGCGAGAGCTGTTTTTATTTCCCTCACTGCCTTCTCCGCATTTGAAGATTTGTTAATGGCTCCACCGATAATAACAATATTTGCCCCTGCCTTTACAGCATCAACCGCGCTTTCGGAGTTTATCCCTCCTGCCACCGCAACCGGCAGTTTTGTTATCGCTGACAGTTCCCTGAGGTTTTTAAATGATACCCTGCCTTTCATCTGCTCATCAATCGCGGTATGGACACACAGGTAGTCAACGCCTAATTTTTCAACTTCCCTTATCCTTTTCTTCAACGACTTGAGCTCCATGAAATCAACCATAATCTTCGCGCCGTAATTGCCTGCCGCCTCCACGCATTCCTTAATGGTAGAATCCGACGCAGCGCCAAGCACCACCACTATATCAGCGCCCGACTTGGCCGCAATTTCAACTTCAGCCCTGCCGGCATCAATAGTCTTCATGTCAGCAACAATTTTATTTGCAGGGAACTGCTTCCTTAGTTCCCTGATTGAATCCATCCCCGCGCTCTTGATTAAAGGCGTACCTGCCTCAAGCCAGTCCGCGCCTCCGGCTACCGCTTCTTTTGCAAGTTTCAAAGCGCGTTTTAAATCTACAAAATCCAGAGCTATTTGTATTATAGTTTTCATATTTATAAATAATAATAAATTTATTTAATTAAATCAAGAAAAAACAAGGGGTCAGCTCTCTAATCTAAAGAAACTTGGATTAATTTCTATTTCTTTGGTAATTAGGGGGTCAGGTCTTTACATTTTACAAAATGTAGCAACAAGCATTTTTATATGTTAAACTCAATTATTGGCAATTAATCGATAAATAGAGATATACAGATTTTGTAAAATGTCAAGACCTGACCCCACAGAGTTAGCTTTTATTTCTTTAGATTAGAGACCTGACCCCTTGTTTTTAATTAATTCTGCAGTTTACACGCCTTAACTGTATTACTTATAAGCATGGTAACCGTTAACGGCCCCACTCCACCGGGTACAGGTGAAATATAGGATGCCTTTTCAACCGCCTCATCAAAAATCACATCACCCACCGTTTTCTTCTTCGGTTTTCCCTTGTCGTTCATTACCGGCTTGCCCTGCTCGTCAAGTAACGGTACACGGTTTATGCCTATATCAATCACTATCGCGCCTTCCTTTATCATATCTCCCTTGATAAGGCCTGCCTTCCCCGCCGCAACGATGAGTATATCCGCCCTCTTTGTATGAAATGCCAGGTCCCCGGTGGCAATATGACATACCGTGGGAGTTGGAGATTCCGTCAGGGATTCAAGCAGTAAAAGCGTTATTGGCTTACCGACTATTTCACTATGCCCTACAATAGTTACTTCCTTACCCTTCAGTTCCACCCCGCTTGACTTTAATAATTCCAGCGCCCCAAGAGCCGTGCATGGAGCAAGGTTGGGACAGCCGTAAACGAGCATGCCCATGTTTGCCGGGTTCATGCCCTCAACATCCTTATCGGGAACAATCATCTTCTGCACTTTCCGGGCGTCTATCTGGGACGGCAGGGGCATCTGGAGTATTATACCGTTTACCTTATCATCCTTATTCAGTTTTTCAATGAATTTGACTAAATCATCTTCTGATATACCACCCTCAAGCTGTTCCAGCCTGTAATTAACCCCCATCTCCTCACAGCTCTTCTTCTGGTTCCTCACGTACACTGCCGAAGCAGGGTTCTCCCCCACCTGCACCGCCGTGAGCGATGGAACAATGTTCTTTGATTTTAACTCTTCAATTTCTTTTTTTAGGCCTTCTTTAATTTTCCCCGCCAGCGCCTTGCCATCAAGTAATTTTGCCGACATAACATTACCTTCCTTTCTAAAAATCCATTCCCTCTACTATCCTGTCTTTTATTTCCTTCTTTCCTTTAATCAGCTTCTCAAGCTCATCCCTTTTTTCCCTTACGAACCCAGCGTCCTTTATCATTGAAAGATTGATATTCACGTTCATAGCGGCGCCGTTAAGCGCTGCTTCAAGCAGCAAAGCCCCCACCCCGACATCGCTTAACAGGTTCTTGTTCCCTATTTCAAGCAGTCTCCTCCCTGTATCAAGGACAGTTGAGCATTTTAAAACAATTTCCATTGGCACTTCCAGCGCTTTCTTGCACGCTTCCTGTATCGCCTCTGCCCTTGCCTTTTTCTCTTCTTCCGTATTCTTCGGGAGTTTGTAAGCTCCTGACACCGCCCCGTATGAAAGAACGTCTTCCTGGACCAGTTCATCCAGCCTGCCGCGGATTGAATTATAATTCTGCAGCAACTCCTGTACTTCCGCTTCAACATCCCTGTACTTTTCCCTGCCTATGGTGAAACCGGCAACCATGCTGAACAACGCCACCCCGGTTGAACCAACCAGGGCTGAAGCGCTCC
>JAUXBS010000176.1 GCA_030619245.1 Clostridia bacterium
TGTCGGTTCGGTCCTGGGGGGGATGGAGGAGAATATCAGGAAGCACCTGGGTTACGGGCTGTTGAGCCAGGCAGGGGTAGCCATAGGTCTTGCGATACTTACGGGGAGGGAGTTTAGCGCTCACGGGGATATTGCAGTCAGGGTCATAACAGTTATTGCCGCAACCACAATAGTTTTTGAAATCATCGGGGCTATTGGGGTCAAGTACGCAATAAATAAGTCAGGAGAGGCGCAGCAGCCGGAGTAATATAATGAATTTACTGGTAATTATACTAAACAAAGTGGAGTTCTTAAATGATATCCTGCAGTTGATGGTTGAAGCGGGAATAGCCAACGCCACCATCTTTGACAGCGAAGGGGTAGGGCATTACCTTGCCTACGAGGTTCCTGTATTCGCGGGGTTGCGGAGCATAATCGGCAAGGAGAACGAGCACAACAAAACCATACTTGCCCTTCTTGAAAAGAAGGGCTCCTATGAAGAGTTTGAAAATCTCCTTAAGAAGGAAAATATTGACTTCTCCAAAACGGGCATGGGGATAATATTCTCAATTTCTCTCAAGACGGTTATCAAGGCAGATGAAGAAATACTTTAACGGGTACTATAACGTAAAACATGAAGCAATTGGAAACATATGGTTTTGAATAAGGTATTCAGGCATGTATTATTTCTTACCCTGTAATACTTATATTGGGTTAAAACATGCCGTTAGAGAATTCCCCTGTCACCTCATTAAGTATTATACAGGAAAGAGTATTCTTACCAAAAAAAGAATTGATGAACTTACCAAAATTTAATAATTCGGATAACACTGTTAGAAACAATACACTAAAGGTATCGGTATAATTTAAATTGGAATGGATATAAAAGATATTTTTCAACAGTTTGAAGCAGAAATCGGAAAATTCAGGGATATCCACATATCAAGGTATTACTCAGCTTTTATCGCAGTGTCCGGAGGCAGGATTGTAGGAATGACCGACCCCTACATGAAACACTGTCTTCTTGCAGAGTTCTTTTACAGGTCAATGAGGCATATGGACAGAAGTGATACAGTAGCCATTAAAAGCGCGATAGCAACTGCCGTGAAGGAAAAAATATCCAGGTTCGGGTTTTTTACAGGGGACAGAAATCTTGAAATATATGATGTGGCAGTGCCGTACGGGGCCTCCGAGATGATGATGTATGCAATGAGGAAGGGTTTAATTGATTCAGCGGTGGTGGTCTGTGATGGAGCAGGTACAGTGATAGTGGGCAGCAGTGAGATGGTACAGGGTATAGGAGCCCGCATGAACGGGCTCTTTTTTACTTCACCGATTAAAAGAGTGATGGACAGGTTAAGGGAAAGGGGCTGCCATGTTCTTTCACGGAAAGCTGAAATAAAACAGGTTGAAGGGGTTAAAAAAGCTGTTGAGCTTGGATACAAAAATATAGCCGTAACGGTTAATGGTTTCATGGACGAAAAACTTTCCGTTATAAGAGATATTGAAAAGAGGAACGGAGTAGCCGTTACAATTCTGACGGTTTGTACCACGGGAACAGGGCTGGAGAGGATTAAAGAGATAAATGGATATGCCGACCTGGTATGGAGTTGCGCTTCAAAAGAAATAAGGGAAGTAACAGGTAAAAGGGCAATATTGCAGTTATCACAGGTTATACCGGTGTATGTTATGACCGGGAAAGGTATCAGGCTGGTATCAGGTTACTGCTCTGATGAAAAGGCAATAAACGGACTTGACCTGAGCAGGCAATACCTGATAAGCAGTAATAGCAACAGGGGCAGGAAAATAAGGATGGGTAACTTTGATAATTTTTTGAGTGAGTGTAAACTTCCCGAAAGGAGCAGGAAGGAACCGCACTAGTATATCCCTACGCCAATAACTTCAGGCCCGACATGAGAGCCTATAACAGCGCCCACATTGCTTGATAATATTTTTTCTCCGGGTATTTTTTCTGATAAGATTTTATGTACGTAATCCGCTTCTTTTTCCATGCAGCTGTTGGCTATGCCAATTCCGTATTTGCATTTATCCTTTTCATAGTTTGCGGTGATCAGGTTGATTATTTCATTGATGACATTATTCTTGCCTCTTATCTTCCTGACAGGGGTTATTTCCCCGCTCCCGTTATGAAGAGCCAGCAATGGTTTCAGGTCAAGCAGGTTTCCAAAGAAACCCTGCGCTTTTCCAATCCTGCCGTTCTTGATGAGGTAGTTCAGTGAACTGACCGAGAAGTATACTTTTATACTGTTTAATTCAGTTTCAATCTCTTTTGTAATTCCATCAATATCGTTAGTGCTTTTTGAAAGTGAGACTGCTTTCAGCGCTGCCAGCCCGAGCCCCAGGGAAGTGGAAAGGGTATCGATGATCCTTATGTCAATATCGGGCAACATTGATTTTGCCATCTTTGCGGAGTCCATTGTACCGCTTAGTTTTGATGATATATGCAGTGATATTATCTTTTTGAAGCCCTGTTCGGATAATTTTTTGTAAAGTGTCATGAATTCCCCGGGGGATGGCTGTGATGTGGTTGGGAAAACATCAGTGGCTTCAAGTTTTTTTATGAATTCCCCGTGTTTAAGGGTTTCCCCGTCAAGGTATTCGTCATTCCCAAAAAAGACCTTAAGGGGTATTACTGAAATACCGGTTGTCTTTGCCAGTTCTTCCGGCAGGTCAGCGGTGCTATCCGTTACTATCGCTATTTTTTTCATCATTTAACCTCAAAAAATCCCTGTGTTGTTTCTTCATGTCGTCTATTTTGACCCGTGTTGGTTTTCCTGATTTCCTGACGGTATCAAGAACATCGTCCGGGTCATTTGTATGTAGATGGACCTTGTACATTCCGGATGTAATGTATCCTATTATAAGGGAATCACCACTGCTGTTAATCAGTTCATGTAATGAGTCAGTTGTTAATGGGCATTTCTCCAGGATGAATTCAAGGCAGAATCTTGTTTTGGAAGAGAATTCCCTTTTTAAGGTAACAGGTATTATTCTGCGTTTTGCTTTTTTGGTGACTATGGGCATTCCCTTTATGTACCTGACAAAACCCTCAATAAAATACACCAGTCCAAGCCCTCCGGCGTCCACAACGCCTGCCTCTTTTAACACGTCAAGCTGTTCCCTGGTTTTATCAAGGGCTTTGCGGGAATCAATAAGTATGTTTTCAAATGCCTCCTGGAATGTTTTGTTCTGCCTGGTTGAGTTCTCGGCTGATTTCACGACTGCGTCTGCAATGGAAAGGATTGTGCCGTTAACAGGATTGCTTATACCGTTCCAGGCCTTATGGGATGCGCCTCTCAATGCTTCAATAAAATCCAACATGGTGATATGGTCTTTGTCCGTAAGTTTTTCTGCAAATCCCTGGAAGAGAAGGGAAATTATTATGCCTGAACATCCTTTTGCGCCCATGAGCGATCCCCGGACAGCGGTATCAAGCACGTTACTGACAGAACTTTTGTCAGCTTTCAGAAGTTCCCTGCGTATTGATTTCAGGGTATTCTTCATGTTTTTCCCGGTGTCTCCGTCAGGGACAGGGAAGACATTAAGTAAATTGATTTCCTCTTCAAAGTTATTGAACCAGTGGATTCCCGCGCTGATTGCCTTGATGGCCTCCTGGCCGGAACCGTTCCATTTCCCGGGATTTTTCATGGTTTTAATTATACTTAATTAAGAAATGTAGTCAATTTATTTTTCCCGGTTAATCCGGTATAATTGTTTAATAATATATTTAAAGTAA
>JAUXBS010000225.1 GCA_030619245.1 Clostridia bacterium
AGACCAGGGTTAGGATAATTTTTCATGGTATTGTTCAGGGAGTGGGTTTCAGGCCATTCATACACAGGCTTGCCTCGAAGTACGGAGTAAACGGTTGGGTGCAGAATACAACCGAAGGTGTAACCGTTGAAGTTGAAGGCGAAAGAAGTGTTATTGATAAATTTCATAAAGACGCGTTAAGGAATAAACCGGTCCCCTCACAGATAGATGATGTGAGGGTTTCATATCTGAAAGCCAGGGGATATAACGGTTTCAAAATAAAAAGGAGTTCCTCCCGGGAGAAAAAAAGGGTTCTGGTTACTCCGGATATAAGCATATGCCCTCAATGCATGAAGGAGTTAGCGGACACTCAAAATAGGCGTTACAACCATCCCTTTATAAGCTGTACTGACTGCGGCCCGAGGTTTACTATTATAACAGGCCTTCCCTATGACCGCAATAGAATAACGATGAAGAAGTTCAGGATGTGCCCTGAATGCAAAAAAGAGTATACGGATATACTGACCCGCCGGTACCATACTCAGCCAATTGCCTGCCATGATTGCGGCCCTGAAGTAATGCTGATTAAACCCGGGTATAAAAAATATTTAAAAGGAAAGGCTGCGATTACGGAGTCTGCGAAATTGATTGAGAAGGGCAAAATCCTTGCAATTAAGGGGGTTGGCGGGTTCCATCTTGCCTGTGACGCCTCAAAGCCGGAAGTTGTAAGGAAATTAAGAAGAAGGAAAAGCCGTCCTTTCAAACCATTTGCCTTAATGTCGGCTGATATAAAGGCAGTGAAACAGTACTGTGTATTAAACAACAGGGAAGAACAAATGCTTGCCGGTTGGCAGCGTCCCATAACGCTTTTAAAGAAAAAGAATGGTTATGAGAAATATATTGCAGAAGAAACATCTCCTGATAATAACTACCTGGGGGTTATGCTGCCGTATACCCCCCTGCATTATCTTTTATTTAAAGAGTATGATAAGAATAAAAAGAAGAAAACGGCTCTAATTATGACAAGCGGGAACCTTCCGGGCAGGCCCCTTGAGGTTGATAATAAAACCGCGATGAAGAGGCTTTCAAAGATTGCCGATTGCTTTTTGGTCCATAACCGCGATATCCATAACCGCTGTGATGATTCAATCGTAAGAATCATGAAGGCGCCGGGCAGGAAAGGCAATACGGAAAGAATAGTGTTGCGCAGGGCAAGGGGGTTCGTCCCTCTGCCGCTTGAACTCGGGAACAGCAAGAAAAACATTCTTGCCTGCGGCGCGGAACTGAACAGCACTTTCTGCCTTGCCAGGGGGAACCGCGCTTTTGTAAGCCAGTACATCGGTGATTTGAAAAACTATGAGAATTACATGTACTTCAGGGAGACAGTGAAGAAGTTCAGGGATTTGCTGGATATAAATCCTGAAGTCGTTGCATACGATCTGCATCCGGATTATTTTTCAACGAAGTTTGCCCTTGAATACGCGAAGAGAAACAGTTGTCAACTCGTTCCCGTACAGCACCATCATGCCCATATAGCTTCCTGCATGCTTGAGAACGGTATCAGGAAGAAAGTGATAGGAATTGCCCTTGACGGGACAGGCTACGGCACGGACGGCAATATATGGGGCGGTGAATGGTTTATAGCGGATTACAGGGGCTTTAAAAGGGTGGGGCAGCTTCAGTACGCTGCCATGCCAGGAGGGGATAAGGCAGTTGAAGAGCCCTGGCGCATGGCAGTGAGTTATCTTCACAGCGCTTTTAAAGAGAATTATCCCGAAGTAATATTTCCGGGAAAGCGTAAAAAAGAGAGGGCTTTGATTATATCAATGATTGATAATGACATCAATTCGCCGTTGACATCAAGCATGGGAAGGTTGTTTGACGGTGTTTCGTCGCTTCTTGGTGTGTGTGATATTGCCACCTATGACGCCCAGCCGGCTATGGAGTTGGAGCGCGCTGCTTCATCCGGCAGGAAAAAGGGCTGGTATGATTTTGAAATAAGGGAGGAAAACGGCATTAGGGTTGTCGGTACCGGCGCGGTTATAAGAGGAATCGTCAAGGATATGGATAAGGGAAATTCAATTGCGGATATTGCCCTGAAATTTCACTTTACAGTGGTGGAAATAATTGATAAAATGAGCAGGTTAATCAGGAGGGAAACCGGTATAAACGATGTGGTTTTGTCCGGGGGTGTATTCCAGAACAGGATAGTATTGGAGGAGGGTGCCGGGACCCTGAAAGCTTCCGGATTCAAAGTTCATTTCAATAAACGGTATCCATGCAATGACGGGGGTATTTCACCGGGCCAGATTGCCGTGGCAGCTGTAAAAAGGAATTAACATGTGTCTTGCAATACCCGCAAAAGTAATCAGGATAAAAAATAACCTGGCTGAAGTTGACATGAACGGTGTCAGGAGGGATGCTGATATCCGCATGGTAAAGGGCGTTAAAACGGGTGATTACATATTAATGCACGCGGGGTTCGCCATAGAGAAGCTTGGCCCTGAAGATGCAAGAGAAACCCTGAAATTATTGAAGGAAATGGCAGACTAAAAAATATGGCTTTTCTCTAGAATCCATGGGTGAATAAGGGTTGTTTAGCGACGATATAATGACATTAGAGAAATCAATGCAAATTGTTCAGCATTCTAAAGGCTGTTTCATCTGCCTTAAGTCTG
>JAUXBS010000282.1 GCA_030619245.1 Clostridia bacterium
ACCTGGACTTTTTTCTTATTCATCCGTATTTTCTTTATAACAGGCACGAAGTCACTATCACCACTTATAAGGATTGCCGTATCATACTCATTCTGAACTGATAGTATAAGCATATCTACAGCCACAATGATGTCTAAGCCCTTTTCTACATAAGTCATTAGTTCATCGTTAGAAACAACCGTTCTTATTTTTTCCATTACTTTTTTACTAAGTAATATAGGTTTTTTGATATATTTTCCTCCTTTAACTACAGTTATCCCGGGAGTTCGCTTAAGAGTTGTTATATATCGTTGTTGTTCTTTACAAAGAGGAGGATTTATTTCTCTAATGAATGGGGAGTAATAGTATCTTACCTCTTTCAGATTTCTGGTTGCAGTACATAGTTTCTGGGATAGCTTAATAATATCTATGTAATTTGTATTATAGCAAGCATATAATGAATGACAGAAATTACTTCCGTCAATAAATACTACAACATCCTTTTGCTTACACAGTTCTTTTTGTTCAGTCCTTATTGTTCTCTCCTTCTTATAACATAGCTACACCTTATTCAGTAAAAGCATAGGGTTTTTTAAGTAAACCCATTTTATCTCTTCCTTACTTGACCCTCTCCGTTTCTTTATTGGTGCTTCTTATTACTTCTATTGATTTCATGTATTCTTTTCTTTTTTTATTCAGGCTGGTTTTTAAATTAAATATTTCATTGAACTTCTTTTTCTTAAGTTCCAGAATATCATTATCCTCTCCGGACCTTAACGTTAATGTTATTATTGTTCCGCTGTTTATTGCAAGCGATAAAATCTCTGATTCATCAGGGGTTACCGCTACGGTTACACTGCTGTAATGTTCTTCTTCAAATTTCTTATTAATGGACCTGCCCACAGCAAGAACCTGGACATTTTGAAGCAAGGTGCAGGTTGTAGGCCCTGAATATGAACCTGACAGGTTTCCCTTGAAAGTCCCAAGTATGTCCACCCTGTTGCCGGGGTGGAGGAGCCCTGAAAGCCCGTTAACCCCTATTACAGGAAGCGACAGCGCCCTGATCCCCTTGCCGGGGATTTTTGATGACAGGTTTGCCCTTTTGTTATTTATCCGGTAAACGGTTACCTGGGACCCCTTTATTATTTCTTCAACAGCAACCTGCCCGACCACCTCTTCCCTGCATGACATTGCCATTGGCAAGGCGGAAGTTTCATTTATTTCCTTCACCTTTACCATGCCATCCCTTATAAGGGTCCCCGCAGGAATGTCTTCCGTCGCTATTACCACGGTAACCTTAAGCCGTCCTGTATTGCCCGCAATATCGCTTCCCAGCCTGCTTTCCAGACGGTACACATAAATACCAACCAGGATAACTCCCAGAAGCCCTGAAATTATTGAATAGAACAGCACCCTTTTTCTTTCCATAATCACTCCTTTCCGGATATTAATAAAGCGCACGTCATATTGTCTGAATCCCCGTATAAACAGATGTACCATTGCCTGTTATTTTTTATCATTATAATAACCGGCATATCCAGGGAGTCAGATATTTTTTTTGTAATTGAATTTTCTTTCCACCCGGCTGACAGGAGGCTGGATTTATAGTAATCATAGTTTGCATCAAGACTATCCCCGTTCCTGTAAACAGCCACTCCCGAATCAACCGTATCATTTGTCCGGATAATTTTCTCTGAACCCGGATAAACAG
>JAUXBS010000086.1 GCA_030619245.1 Clostridia bacterium
AGCATAAACAGCAGTATAATACAGGGAAGCTTCCCTGTAACTATAGAAATATTTTTACCGGATGATTTCAATGTTGCCAGGATGAAATATACGTACGCGGGAAAGAAGAGCATCATGATGAAGTGATTGGTAAGGCTTAATCCATAAACGAAAGCGAAGAGGTAGAGGAACCTCAGGTCCTGCCCTTCCTCCCAGAGCAGGAGTAATAATAAAGTCAGGGCTGTAAAAAATGCATTCAGCGTGTAGACCTCTGCAACTACTGCCTGGGACCAGAAAGCAGATGAAAATCCAAGCAGCAGTCCCGCGCATACAGCCGGCAGTACAGCTTTTGTTAAACGATGAACTATGAAGAACAGC
Organism: Clostridia bacterium; assembly: GCA_030619245.1. Classification (GTDB taxonomy): domain Bacteria; phylum UBA6262; class WVXT01; order WVXT01; family JAUXBS01; genus JAUXBS01. The sequence continues at coordinate 358 of JAUXBS010000086.1, forward strand.
AGCAGGACGGTAAGAGCCCCGAAAACAGCTGACATGAAGTTAACCCTTGCAGCAATACTGCCGAAAGGCAGCAGGGAAAACAACCTGCCCAGTATTGAATAAACCGGATACCCGGGGGGATGTGAAACCCCGAGAAGCCGGGCTGATGCAGTATACTCTCCGCTGTCGCCAACATATACTGTTGGGCAGAGAGTCAGCAGGTAAACAGCAATGCAGGCTATAAACACTACCAGGCCTGCTTTAACGGGGTTAACGTTTTGTAAGGATATATTATTCATTAATGTTTTACTGTAAAACACACCTCCCTGATAAACGTATCATTTTCGTCAAGCACTTCAACACACCATTCACCCACGTACTGGGGCCGCATTGTCTTGAACGCCCAGACCTGAGAAGACGGCGGCTTGATATTGACCACGGTTTCAGCCATCTTCTTCCTGAAGTAATACCAGACGAACTTCACGCTGGACTTCTTTTCCACGCCGGGCAGGTCCACCCAGCAGAATACCTTTTTCCAGGTAGAAGGAATACTTGCTGTTTCACCTGCCAGTTTCCCCCTTTTTATTTTCCTGCCGACCTTTATTGACGCAATCTTCAGCCCTGACTTTGCCCTGGCTTTCACCCCAAGGTCAACGATTGCATACTTCCTGTTCTTCTTCCGCCTTTCGGGCTTGTCGGGTATACCCTTTATCATGAAGGGCTTTTCCCCGAGCAGTCCCTTCTTCAAGTCAAACACCTTAACCGTCCACAGGCCAAGTTCAGCCGGCTCTATTTCCCTGCAGCTCTGCGATATATTACGTGCCTGGTTTACCCCAACCTTAAAGGAAGCTTTCTTCCTGTCGCCGTAGTACCAGGAATGGAGCACCTGCATTTCCCCCTGTACATTATACAGTTCGGCCCACAGGCACACCGTCCCGGTATCCTCCGGGAAACTCTCCGCTGCGCCTTCCATCCCCTTTTCGGTAATCCTCCTGCACAGGTTCATTTCCTTAACCTTCAGTCCCAACTCCTCCGCGCCGGGGCCCGGGGTAAGGGAAACCACCAGGCAGACTACGGCGCATATAATCAAATGCCTGCTTTTCATGAAATACTCCTCCGTATCTATTTTTTTATCCTCTCCCTGGCAAGGCCTATATTATCCCTTGCCTGTTTAATGGAGGGGTCCAGTTCCAGCGCCTTCCTGTAGCTTTTAATTGCCTCATCATACCAGCCCTTGTAGAAATATGAATTGCCAAGATTGTTATATACCTCCGCATAGTCCGGCCGGATTCCCACTGCCTTCTTATAATAATTAATCGCCTCATCATAAGACTTCTTCAGCTGGAACACGTTCCCCATCTTAAAAAACACGGTGGCATTGCCGGGACTTATTCCCAGCATCCCCTGGTACACCTTCAAGGCTTCCTCAGGCATGTTCTTTTTTTCATAAGCCATTGCAAGATTACCATGGGCAGTCAGGTACCCGGGGCTTATCCCGATAGCTTTCCTGTACTTCTCAATCGCCCTGTCATATTTTCCCGTCAGGTAATAAATGTTCGCAAGATTGTTTGATGCCTTTGCGTCATCCGGTTTAGTTTTCAGCAGTATTTCGTAATGCTCCACCGCCTCTTCATACATACCCTTTTCAGCATAGGAATTCCCCAGGTTACTATGCGCCTTGTAGCTTCCAGGGAAGCTTTCCGCCATCCTCTTCCACAAACTTATTTCCGACTGCCAGTCAAGGTTCCTGTTGTGGCTCCCGGCCGCAAACAAAACTAACAGCGTAACAGTGAAGCCCGTTATTGCCTTCCCTGCGGTTTTCTTTGAAAATAAAGTAAAATTATAATCCCTTAACCTGGCCAGGGAAACGGCAAGGAACATACATACGCTTACGCAGGCGAGGTACAGCCTGTGCTCGCAGATTATCTCCTCCCTTGCCACAAAAGTCTGGGTTGGAATAAGGATTATAAAAAACCACAGTATGGAGAAAGACAGGTACCCGGAAGTCTTCATCGTCCTGTAAGCAATCACAAGCAATACAACAATTACCACAGCCGAAAACACTACCGGGAAATTAATAGAGGAAACTTCAGGAAACTCGTATGCGACATTCAGGTTCACGGGGAAGAAAAGTAATTTCAGGTTCTCGTACACCATCGCGTTCATATTCGTTAACACGGTCGTAATGAGTCCCCGGTCAGTACTGTAATCGCCAATGGTCCCCGTGCTTACAACCCTGTATAAAAGATAGCCCCCGGCAAACAGGATAAACAATGAATATTTCTTTATAAACACCCTGGCGCCGCCTTTAAGAAAAACGCAGTGGTACGCAAACAGCATGACCGGTATGGAAACCGCTATTTCCTTAGAGCCTATGGCCAGGACGAAACCAATAAACGACCCTGCATAATACTTCCAAACCTTTCCTTTTTCCCTGCAGTTATTGGCCTTTATAAAAAATATCACCGAAAGGATATAGAACACTGCGCACAGCGAAGTGGACCTTGCAGAGATATAATTCACCGCCTGGGTATTCAGCGGGTGCACGACAAAAAACAAGCCCGCAAGAAACGCTGCCGTTTTATCCCTGGAAATCAAACTCACCAGGAAATAAACCAGTATACCGTTCAGAATATGAATCAGCGTGTTGAAAACATGGTAACCGAATGTTTCTGTCCCGAACCAGTTATAATTCAGGGCAAAAGTCGCTTGCAGCACGGGCCTGTAGCTACTTGCAAGCATGCCGGGCAGGTTATCAATACTCTTCACGGTTCTGTTCCACTGGATAACATGCTTGTCATCATACTGAAAGGGGCTGTGAAAACTATTGGAATAAACAGCAATCCCTATAAAGGCTATTATAAGCAACTGAAATAATTTATTCTTTATTATTTTCATCTTTATCATTATATTACCTTATAAATGACATGTCAAATACAATTAAATAAGGCAGTTGCTTTTTTCCAATTCTATTTTCTTGACAGTTCTGCTCATATCGTATAAACTTATCTTATGAAACCCTTAATAATTTTTCTGCTTCTCATATTAACCTCTCCCCTGTATCCCGCGCAGGATAACCTTAAAAACAGCTGGCAGTACAGGGAAACCGTTCTTATCAACAACTCCTCGGGAGAACTTAAAGACTACCAGGTCTTCATAAGTTCGTCCGTCCTTAATATAGAAAAACTGATAAATGACGGTGTCCTGCAGCCGGACCTTGACGACATAAGGTTCTCCGGTAAAAACGAAAACAACCTTCCCTATATGATTGAGCCGGCTACCGCAAACCCTTCGGGTTTCTGGGTAAGAATACCTGAAATAAAAACCTCAACCGGAACAACCATCTCCTTTTATTACGGCAACCCCGGGGCAGCGGCAAAAAGCAATGCCCGGGACACTTTCCTGCTGTTTGATGATTTTGATGACCTGAACGGCTGGAAGACAAGAAAAGGGTCGTGGGAAATACTGGACGGCAGGCTTTACAGCGCCGGGGAGGAACAGAACACGCTCAGGAACTCAAATAAACTCAACCATTCAAATTTGCATATAAGTTTCCGGGCAGTCAATACCGGAAACAACAATATTTCCTTTGAATGGAAAAAGAGCGGCAGGAACAGTTACAGGATTACCTATTCATCAGGGAATCCGGGGATTTCAAGGATAGAAAAATCAAAGGTTGCCGTTGAAACCCCCATCCCGCCCGCAGAAACAAATCTATGGGCCACCTATACGATTTCAGACCTGGACGGCAGGCTCAGTACCAGCCGGGGTTCCGCTGAAACAGTTTTCGTGGACAGCCAACCCCTTACTTCCGGGGATTATTTTACCCTCAATTCAGCAGGAGAGGCTTATTTCGATGACCTGAGAATCAGGAATTACACTCAGCCCGAGCCGGCCGCCTGCATAGAAAGAGAATTAATTACCTTTATACCGGAAAACCTTTTGTGTGAAGGAGAACTCAACCCGGAGAAAGTGGTGGACGGCACTCCTGAATTCTCCTGGAAGTTCCTTTACAGCGGCGGCTACGCCCATGAAGGCCTCCCTCAATTCGCTTACAGGCTCCTGGTATCAACCAGTTCCACGGATTTAAACAACAACACCGGAAGCGCCTGGGACAGCGGCAGGGTCACAAGCCCTGACGAATCCGCTGAATACGCCGGCAGGCGGCTGATTCAGGATTCCATTTACTTCTGGAAGGCCAGGGCCTGGGCCACGGACACCTCCGGTTCCCCTTATTCGGGAATCCGGCAATTCAATTATACGTTCAACCTGCCCCCGTCTAAACCCTCGGGCCTTTTATGCGATGGAACCGCCAATCCACGCAGGTTGGCAAAGGTCAAACCTGAATTCTCCTGGGAATTCACTGACCCTGACCCTATGAGTTCACAGGAATACTTCAGATTGCTGGTTTCCCCGGATATTGATAAACTTAACGAAAACACAGTAGACGCCTGGGACAGCGGTAAAACCCGCTCGGAAATCCCGGGCGCGAACTATGACGGCGTACCCCTGGCCCGGGACACAACCTACTACTGGAAAGTAATGGCCTGGGATGATGGCAGCTCATCAAGCACTTACAGCAATACACAAACCTTCCGCTTCATATATGATCCTTCTCTTTATCCTGAACCCGTTGAAAACCTTACTGCAGTCCCGTTGAAAGCCCGGAAGATACAGTTGAAATGGCTGGCTTCCAGAACGTCCGGCGTGGCAGGCTACATAATACTATGCTCAACAGGCAGGTTTGACAGGAGTTATTCCGTTTTTGAGGCTCAGTCCCCTTCGGAAGAAAACACCTGGATTTCACCGCCTTTTGATGAAGGCGCTATGTACAGTTTCATAGTAAGAGCATTTAACAGGGGCGGTTATATAGAGAATAACGAGAATGTAATTACAGCCATGGCATTTACAAAACCACCAGGCATGTTCAAAACCCTGGTAAAATTTCCCCGCAACGGCAAGAGAATCAGCGGTAACAGGTTTACCCTGATGGTTGAAGCGGACCCGGGTAGTATCAAGGAAATAAAGGGAGTCCGTTTTGAATACAAAAAACAAAGCGATACCCGGTGGACAATACTTCAGAACTCCTTCAAAACAAAAAACATGCCCGGTTATGCCGGCTTCTGGGATATAAGCTCCCTGGAAGAAGGAAGGTATAATTTGAGGACCGTCTGGGAAAATTTATCAAAAAAGAAAGCATCGCTTAGTTCCTTTTTAACCATAATCGTTGACCACAACAACCCTGATATAGAGGAAGTATCCCTTGGCGGTAAAACAAGAAAAACAGAGAAACTGGACAACAGGATTGACAACTCCGTAACGCTTTTGAAGAATTCAAATAAGAGCATAACAGAAGTGCTTATTCCCGCAGGGTCTTTAAGCGGCGCCGGGGCGGTCCTGACACTCATAGACAATCCCGAAGAAATCCCAGCAAACCGCGATGAGGAAATGGTCCCCATCGGAGAATACAGGCAAATACTCCTTGAAGGCGGCCGGTTAACGGGCCCCGCGGAAGTAAAAATACCTTACAGGGAC
>JAUXBS010000197.1 GCA_030619245.1 Clostridia bacterium
ATACGCGTTCATGAACTCCGGGTTTAACCTGATGGCCGTTTCATAATCACTGACTGCCTTATCGCTCAACCCTTTTTCCAGGTGAACGTTCCCCCGGACAAACCAGGCATTTATAAGTTTAGGGTCTAACTCAATCGCCCTGTTCAGGTCATCCATTGATTTACCGTATAGTCCTTTTTCGTCATAAACCCTGCCCCTGTAAAAAAATGCCCTGGCGTTGCCGGGTTCCAGTTCCACAGTCCTGTTAAAATCCGCTATTGACTCCGCAAAAAGCCCCTTCATTGCATAAGCCCTGCCCCTGTTAAGATACAGTCCACAATTATTTGGATACAATTCAAGCGCCCTGTTGAAATCATCTATTGCCCGGGCATAAAACCCCTTTTCGGCATACACTACGCCGCGGTTCATGTATACGGCGTACGGGTACTGGAACTTCAGTTCCAGCGACCTGTTGAACGCCTCTATGGCGCGGTCATAAAACCCCTTATTCTTGTAGCCGATTCCAAGGTTGCAGTAGGCCCTGGCCGATTGGGGGGATTTTTCCGCGGCGTCCCGCCATAACAATAAATCATCGCTCCATACCCTGTTCCTTGTCACGGTAATAATACTAAAAAAAAGCAGTACTATCGAAAAAATAATCCTCTGGCGTTTCCTTCCGTTAACGAATTCCCCCAGGAAATAACCGAGCATGAGAACAAAACCGAAAAGAGCCGGATACGTCCTGTATTCCACAACCAGTTCCTTTGTCGTAAGCAGGAAATAAGGGAAACTCATGAGATAAATCCATAAGACGGCAAACGATAGGAGTTTATTCCTTTTCTTCATTAATACCGCGCCGGCGACAACGGTAACGTTGAGGGCCAGGCTTAACAGTATCCTAAAATCAAACAGAAAGTGTTTCGGCGGCATTATCCAATGGTCCACGTTCAGCCCAACGGGAAGCGCCATCAGCCTAAAATACTTCAACAGGAAAACTTTATTCTGGACCATGAAGTGCTGCCAGAAAAACGGGCTTTTGAGCCTTTGCGCCGCAAAGGAGAGCATTAAGAAAAACAACAGGAACATAACACCGCCAATGACCACAGCATTCCTTTTGTTTGCAAACAATCCCTTCCAGTCCAGGAAACAAAAACTATATACGAGTATAGCGGCGGTTACGTAATATATCCCCACTCCCTTGGAATACATCCCCAATAGGAAGGATAGGACTGTCAGCGCCAGATACGCTGTTTTCCTTCTTTGCGTGTACAGGATAAAGAACAGCAGGGTTGAAAAACAAAAAAGCGCCGCAAGCTGCGTAAAACGCGCGGAAATATAGTTAACCGGTTCGGTTGCAAGCGGGTGAACCATGAAAAGGGCTGAAACAAAAAAAGGAACATACGATTTATCCTTTTTTATTATAAAAAGGACTATGAAATATATGCAGATACCCGCGCAGACGTGTATGAACAAATTCGTCAGGTGATAAAAAACAGTATTCGATTCCCCGGGGAGCGAATTGATAAACAGCGTCAGCCAGCCCACAAAACGGAAATTCAATATATCAAACAATACCCTCGTTTTTTTTAATACGTGAAAATCATCGTAATGGAATCCGCCCTTCAAGCTGTTAAGCCATACTGCCGCTCCGAGCAGAACATTGAAAATAATATATTTTGTATTTCGTTTATTCATGATACCTATAATTTGGTGGCGTATTAAAACAAGTTGTTTTAGAAACTCTTTGAAAACTTAGTGTGGCGCTATTACATTCGCAGGCTGAATAAGAGTTTCAAAAACATCAATTAAATTAACAATAAACCGAAATGGAAACTTTTAAACAATCCTCTATTAACAACTTGTTTTAATACGCCACTTATAACCTCTCCCTGCAATCCTTTACCTGTCTTTTTGACTGCGGGTGACCGGGGTCAATTTCCAGCAGTTTTTTAAACTCGGCAATGGCTTTTCCGTATTGCCCTTTCTGCTTGTAAGCGATTCCCGCTCCATAGTATTTCTTCTTAAGAGCTGTTTTCTCTGCTTCAGTAAGCGCCTTCTTTTTTGGTTTCTTCTCCTTCTTCCCCGTTTTTTCCTTTTTAACCTTCTTCAACTCCGACTCCGCCACGGAAATGTCTACCCCCGACTGCTTATACTTATTTATGATTCTCTGAAGCAGCTTCTGCCTGGCTTCTTTGCCCAGGGTCTTTTCTTTCTTATAATAGTAATTCATTGAATTTTTAAAATCTTTTTCTTTCTTTTCATTAACCGCTTCTTTTTTTCTAATCTGCTCCAGGTTAATGCCCTTCTCTTCTATAAAACCTCTTAACTCATCGTTGTCGGGATTTATTTTCAGCGCTTCCGTCCACAACCGGAGGGCTTTTGCCTCCTGGCCGAGGACATAACACGCAGACCCCATCCTCGTCAGCGCAGTTACATTGCCGGGCTCAACGTCAAGGACAGCCTTGCACTCGTTAACCGCAAGGTTATACTTGCCGTTGTAGAGATAATTAAGCGCGCGGAAGAGCTTCTGGTCTATAAAATTCATGCCGGCGCTTATCTTTTCCTGCCTTACCACTGAAGGAAACTGTCTCTTGACAATCCTCATGAAATCATGAATCCTTCTGTCCTTGGGGTATTTTTCAACCAGGTACTGAAATACATTCACCAGTTGTTTTGACTCATCATCGATGTAGAATCTAACCCCCTTCCTTATCAGCCCGGACATCCTGTCATCACCCGTGGAAACGGGCAGTATCATCGCCACGGTATTCAACTTCTTGAACAATGCCTGTATATCGGCGTTTTCGGTATTCAGCGTCAATGCCGAATTAATCTTCTGCTGGGCTTCAATGAAGTCACCCTTATCGGTGAGTTTGAGCGCTTCCTTATAGTATTTAAGTGACATTCCCGCGCGCGCTTTTTCTTCATCAATCATCGTTTGCCTTAACAGTTTTGCCGCATCAATTTGTTTTTCCTCCTCATCCTCAACGCTCTTCATTCTGCCGGTCATCTCCCCAAAACTCATATTCAAGGAAACAACATGCGAACCCGCGGTATTATTTATACCCGTTATCGGGTTGTTATAGGAATATTCAACAACCATGTTTTCCCTGAACCTGTAACTCGCGCCAACCGACACATAACCGCTTAAGCCGGCGCGCAGAGCGTACCTGCCATCCATAAACCATTTCTCCATACCCACCCGGG
>JAUXBS010000216.1 GCA_030619245.1 Clostridia bacterium
TGAAAAACTGGAGGAAAGTGATGCAAAGAGGGAGTCAATAGACATATCGCTGCCGGGGAAGAAGTTTAAAACCGGAAGAAAACATCCAATAACACAGGTTATGGATGAAACAAAGGAGATATTCATAGCAATGGGTTTCCAGGTGGTTGACGGCCCGGAAGTGGAGACGCCCTACTACAATTTCCAGGCATTGAACATGCCGGAGAACCATCCCGCCAGGGATTCGTTTAACAGCCTGTACTTTGACAAAGATATGCTTCTGCGCACGCATACTTCACCCGTGCAGATAAGAATAATGGAGGAAAGGAAGCCTCCCGTGGCGATAATTGCGCCGGGGAAGTGTTACCGCCGGGATGCCGTTGATGCATCGCATTCACCCATGTTTCACCAAGTTGAAGGGTTGCTCGTTGACGAGGGTGTTACCTTCGGTAATTTAAAAGGAGTGCTTGAGGTATTCGTTAAAAAGATGTTCGGCGGGGATGTAAGCATAAGGTTAAGGCCAAGTTATTTCCCGTTTACGGAGCCGAGCGCCGAGGTGGATATACAATGCGTGATGTGCAAGGGCAAGGGCTGCCCTGTGTGCAAGAAGACGGGCTGGCTTGAGGTTATGGGGTGCGGGATGGTGCATCCGGAAGTGTTTAAGTACGTGAAATATGATACTGAAAAGTATAACGGTTTTGCTTTTGGCATGGGTATTGAGAGGATAGCAATGCTCAAGTACGGTATAAATGATATCCGGCTATTTTTTGAAAACGACATGAGGTTTATAGAGCAATTTTAAAATGGTTCATGTATACACAGGCAATGGAAAAGGGAAGACGACAGCAGCGTTTGGGTTGGCAATGAGAGCTGCTGGGCAAGGCTTGAAGGTTGAAATAATCCAGTTTATGAAGGAATCCCGGGTTTACGGTGAATATAAAATTATTGAGAAAATTGATTTTGAAGGCAAGGCAGGTATAACCATCATGCAGTTCGGGACGGGAAAGTTTGTTGATAAGGGCGGTATAAGCGAGGAGGATAAGGAAAGAGCAGGGGAAGGCATTGCTTATGCAGGGAGGGTTTTAGCTGGCGGGAAGGCGGGCCTGCTTATCCTGGATGAGGTGAACGTTGCGATGGATTTTGGAATATTAGAAAAAGAGGAAATTAAAAAGCTTATCGAAAAATACCGTTCTGCCTCGGAACTTGTATTAACAGGGAGGGGCTGTCCCGTTGAGATTGAACAGCTGGCTGATTACGTGACTGAAATGAAAGAAGTAAAGCATCCTTTTAATGATGGTATGAAGGGAAGAAAAGGTATAGAGTATTAAATAAAATAAACAGGAAAAAACAATAGAAATAAAACATGAAGAAGTTATCGGCAAAAAACATTGTCAGCGCTGTTAAAAAGCTTTGTATTGATATTAATTGCAATATTGGCAGGGATGTTATAAAGGCGTTGAAGGCTGCCCGGAAGAAGGAATCATCGCCATTAGGGAAGGAAGTGCTCAGCCAGATATTGAAGAATGATTCTATTGCGGCAAGAGAGAAGGTTGCGGCATGCCAGGACACAGGAACAATAATTGCATTTGTAGAACTGGGGCAGGGCCTGCATGTTGCCGGCGGTGATTTAAACAGCGCAATTAACGAAGGGGTGAGGAAGGGTTACGGGGAGGGATACTTAAGGAAGTCAATTGTAAACGATCCCTTAGAAAGAAAGAATACAGGGGACAATACTCCCGCCGTAATTTACACGGAAGTTGTGCCGGGGGATAACCTTAAAATAACGCTGATGGCAAAAGGCGCAGGTAGTGAGAATATGTCAGCCATTTCAATGCTCGCGCCTTCTGATGGAGAGAAGGGAATAGTGAAGTTCGTTGTTGACACGGTAAAGAAGGCAGGAGCAAATCCATGCCCTCCCATAATAGTGGGAGTGGGTATAGGAGGCACGGCTGACAGCGCTCTATTGATTGCAAAAAAGGCATTACTGCGTACGGTGAACTCAAGGAATAAGAATAGGTATTACGCGAGGATGGAAAAGGAATTGCTGGACAGGATAAATGATTCGGGTATAGGCCCTCAGGGGTTTGGGGGGAGGATAACAGCGCTTGCGGTTCATATTAAAACCCTGCCGTGCCATATCGCGAGTTTGCCCGTGGCTGTTAATATAAATTGTCATGTTGCAAGGCATGGTTCGGTAATACTGGCAGGTAGTTAAAAGGCATGAAAAAACCTCTAAAATTAAAAACACCGTTAACTGAAAAAGATATAGAAAAACTGAAGACGGGTGACAGGGTACTCCTTTCAGGCGACCTGTATACCGCAAGGGACATGGCTCATAAGAGGATGGCCGAAGTTATTGGCAGTAAGGAATTCCCTTTTGATATAAAGGGACAGGTGATATTCTATGCCGGGCCGGCTCCTGCAAAGCCGGGCAAGGTTACCGGGCCTATAGGACCCACAACGAGTTACCGGATGGATGCGTACACTCCTGTTTTGCTGAAACACGGGTTGAAAGGTATGGTAGGGAAGGGGCAGAGGAGTGAGGCTGTAAGGAATGCGATGAAAAAGCACAGGTCGGTTTACTTTGCCGCGGTGGGCGGTACGGCGGCGCTGATTGCAAAATCAGTAAAAAAAGTGGACATAGTAGCATACGGCGACCTTCTCGCTGAAGCGGTCAGGAAGCTTGAGGTTAAAGACTTCCCGTTGATAGTGGTTAATGATATTAGGGGGAATGACTTATACAGGGATGGGATAAAAAAATACAGAAAAAACAAAGGTGGGGAGTGACGGATGTTTAGAGAAATGTGTAAATCAAAGATACA
>JAUXBS010000101.1 GCA_030619245.1 Clostridia bacterium
CACTTATCAATCCTTTTATTAAAGAAAATAAAAGGATAAATATAAGCATAGCCAAAAACATAAACAGGAGGGCTTTAAACAGTTCTTCCTTGCTCACAAAATCCCAGAATTTACCCGGGTCTTCAGTTGGCCTGGAAAAAGGCTGCCTGGTAACAATACACTTATCACCCCTGTTAAAGTTTATGTTCAGAAGATCAATTATCACGTTTCTTATCGTGGCGGCCAGTTCGTCAGATACTGCTTCATCAAGTATGACGGTAATGGACAGGTTCTTGATAAAGGATTCAGGCAGTTTGACGATCTTTTCATATTCCCTGTCCATCGCGACGCTTTTGGGTTTCTTTATATCCTCTTCTTCGCCAACTTTTTTCCTTATCGGCACGCCGGGCATTGAAACCGGCTCTATTTCTTCAGCCTTCTTCTGAGTCCATTTTTCCCTTTCTATCTCTGTTCTTCCGACATCCAGGTCCACCGAGATTACTGTTGTAAAATTATCATTCCCGAGTATGTTGCGCAGAACCTCTGTTACCCTTTCTTCCAACCCTTTTTCAATTGATATCTTCTGGTTGAATATTGATATATAATCAAATCCTTCATCAACCTCCGTAAAGGAGTATTCTACCGACAATAACACTATGAATACAGCTATAATCAATCTTTTTATCATCTTTGTTTTCCGAGTAATGAAGTATTCCCTTAAATGATTCCCGTTATTCTGCGACTTTCAATGAATATTTTATTTAATTTTTATTGTATTAGTATACATATATTGTATTATTAAGTCAATTCTTGTTTTGGAATTTAACGGAGTATCAATTTTATGATTTAAATTTGATTTATAGAAAGGGGCCGGGGTTTACTTCGCAGAAGTCGACTTTAAACTCATTCCCTCCTTTATTTTCTTAATAAGCCTTAATGACTGGGGATGTTCAGGAGCTATTTTCAGTAATTTTTCAAATTCAGCCAGGGCTTTCCTGTATTCATTCTTTTGATAATAACTCACCCCCGCGCCGTAGTACTGCTTCATATTAATCTTGTTTCTTTCCTCGCCCGTCATGTTCATCATATTTTCAGCTTTCTTAATCAGGTTCAGGGATGGCTTATGAGTTGCATTAAGCTTTAATATCTTTCTTAATTCCTTTATTGCCTTATCATATTTACTCTCCTCCATGCGGGTAACCGCCCGGGCGTAATGTTTCCTCATTTTTGCCAGTTTCTTCTCCGCCTCAAGTTTTATCTTATCATCCTTCTCTTTTCCCTCATCATAAACGGGCCCCTTTTTGACATGCTTCAACTGTATTATTACATCTCTTATCTCCGCAACGTCTACCAGTGGTTCAAATTCATTAACAACATTTTTCAGGAAATAAATCTTATCTCCTGTCTTCAGGTATTTTTCAATCCTTTCGTAGTATTTCATTGCCTCCACGAATTTAATTTTAGCTTTTTCCCTGTCAGTCTTTCCTTCCGGCCTCTCAACCGAAATCCCCACCTTATCAAGATACCTGCTCAACTCCCTGTTATACGGGTTAAGCTCAAACACCTTCTCCCACGCCTCTTTCGCCCTACCGGAATTACCTAATAAGTAATAAGCCGACCCCAACCGCATATAGGCGGTAACATTATCCGGTTCAAACTCAATTACTTCATTGGACTCGCTTATTGCCAGGGCATACTTGTTCTCATAAAGAGCTGTCAGCGAGCGGAATAATTTTTGTTCAATAATATCTATTCCTTTACTTAATCTCTCTTTCTTCGCCTCATCAGTAAAATCCCTTGTTACTATCTTATAAATTTCCATTATTCTTTCGTCTTCAGGATAAATCCCGGAAAGATACTGGAACGTGTTTACCGCGCGTTTCTTCTCATCGTCACAGTAATACATTATACCTTTACGAACCAGGCTGCCCCTCATGGCTATCCCTATCTCCAGAGGAATAATCTTTATAAACCTGTCCAGTTTTTTACTTAAACTTTCCATGACCTTATCAGTTGGATCCAGTATTCTGGCTATATCCAGTTTCCTCAGGGAAGCGGCATACAATCCGTCCTTGCATAGTCTCCTGGCTTCAAGATAGAAATCCTCTGCCTTCCGTTTGTTCTCTTCTTCCAGGGTAAGCCCCAACAAATGCCTTCTTCTTGCTATTTCCGCTTCAAGCATGGCAATTTCCGCGTCATATTCTTCCTTGAAATCCTCCACCACGCTCCCAAACCGGGCAGTTAATGACGCCCTGTGCGAGCCCCACGTACTGCTGAGCCCTGACAGGGGATAAACAAAGGAATAGTTAAGTTCCAGGTACTGGTCTAACTTGTAGCCTGCCCCAAACGTGAAATTCCTGTACCTTCTGGCCCCGATGCCAAACCCGCCCCTTACGGCTATTGTCTTGAACTTAAACCACCTCTCAGCTCCGGCAAGCAGCCTGAAATCGCCATTCCTGTAGAACAGGTCAGCGACAACATTAAAATCCCTGGTCCTGTTCCTGTACGCAAAGCCTGCCCTCAGCTTCATAGGAACCCTGGTGATTCCAAGCGTGTCTTCCCCCAGGGAGGTATCCGGCTGGTTCAGGTCGCTTATGGACACCCCTACCGAATAATACCTGTTGAGCCTGTAGAGAGCTCCCAGGTCGCAGCTGAGCCTTAACCTGGAAAGCCCGTTATCAAATACCGGATCGCTGTCAGTTGTTGCCTTACCGTTATCATCAAAAGACCTGCTGATATCAGAATCCCTGTCAGTATATGACTTCATCAGCAGTTTCAGATTAATACCAAAAGAAATGGTTTTCTTCTTCTCCTTGTTTCTTATCAACCTTTTGCCAAAGGATACCAGGAACGTATTCTCACTGTATAAGCCGCCCAAACTTGTATTCAGCCAGCCAACACCTAAAGTCCCGATCTTGTTTATCGGGTTTATATAGCCCATGTAACCGTTTGATATCCTGCTTGAAATAACGCTTCCGTCTTCCATTTCAAGGTCATCCAGCCCAAGGTGGAGCCTTGCATAAGAGCAGTCAAATTCCTTCCTGGACAGGAAGCCAAGCCCGGCAGGGTTATAATACATGGAACTTGCGTCATCACCCAGTCCCGCAAATGCATTGCCCATGCTGATTACTCTCGGGGATACCCCTGTATCCTCAAACTCAGCATAACTGAACCTGACCGGCTGAACCAGGCAAAGAATCAATAATAATGTAAATACTGCAACTCTCTTCATTTTAACACCTTATTTCGCTATAACGAATGCTCCATTTATTGTCTGTCTGTCTACTTCAATCTGATATATATAAATGCCCGCGGGAACAACAACTTCATCTTTTTTCCCGTACCATTTTGCGGATGTAAATTTGTCAGGGTCTGTTGTGGGGCCGAGCTTCATATCGCTTATAAACACGCCGTTTATATCATAAATCTTTGCGGTTACAAACGCCGAATCATCATCCTCCGGATAATCAAACTGAATATTAAGCACGTCATTCCTGTGATCCCCGTTCGGCGTCATTATATGAGGGGTTACGGAAGTTACTGTTAATTTAGTTATTACCGCAGACATCTTCACCATATACATTCCTATACGCTTTGACTTGATGGACAGCGTCTGAGAGTTTTCATTCAATTCACCCCCGATTCTTAGCCAGCCTTTTCCGTTATGCCAGAAAAGAGTAAGCCGGTAATCCTCATCGGAATTCAGGCTCAAAGCGCTGTACTCTACGGGTATATCATCTTCCCTATACGTAAAAATAGCCTGGGGGCTTGTCTTCCTGAAACTGAACTCCTTAATCACTGTATCGCTGTCAGTTAAGGCTGTAAAGTTAAACGACTTGATTATTTCTCCGGAAGAGGCATTTTCATCTAACTCAATTCTGATCTTAAGGTCTTCGCCGTACTCGTTGGTTTTCCCGTAAAGAACCTCGCTTACAGACTTGGGTATAACCAATCTCGTATAATCCCCGTCACCCGCAACCGCAATAATATTCTCATCCCTGCTGGTATCAATTATCATTGAATCCCTGGCCGGGTTCAGCGACTCATCAATCGCAACCACTTTGTAATAATAAACAGCTCCGCTGATATCTTTTGTTCCAACCCAGACGGTTAAGTCCTTTGATACCGTAGGCGTTGAGCCAATCAGTTCAAATACGCCGTCAATCCTTTCACTGCACCTCCATATATTGTAACCTAAAAGGTCATTACACGGGGTCTTGTCCTCGTTTATTACAACGGGCTTCCAGCTAAGCGTCACATACTTCCGGTCCGGGGTCAAAACGCCCTTCAGCCCTATAACCTGCTGAGGAGGCATTATTTCTGTCTTTACCCTGGCAATATTGGATATCTTTGACCAGTTGCGAGTTTCTTTATCAATCAGGGGTTTATAAAGCTTGGAATCATCGCCGGTTTTCAGCGCGACCCAGTACCAGCTGTCGCTGTTTAAACCTGGTATCGTCACGCTCATCAGTTCGCCCAGAGAATACTCAGACGGGTCCGGCAAAACCGCAGTTGAAACTGTTATAAGCCACGGAGAATCCCAGTCATCTGCCGTGAATTGGAAAGTTGCATACTTTATACGATACAGTCCTTCATTGTTCCACTTTTCATTCCAGTCATCACCGGGAGCAGTCCAATAAAGAGTGATTATTTCAGTATTAGCGCCTTTAAGCGCTGTTATAACAGACATTGCAGGAGGGGTTATATCAATCTGCGCCTGAGCCGTGGCGGTATTTGAAAGTTCTGAAAGATTCCCGACTTCGTCTTCAGTCCATATCTTGAAGTAATAAGTTCCTCCTTCTTTAAGTTGCCTTATTATCACAGATTGTAAATCTCCGGGAGTAACGGTCTCAGGACTTCCCGTGGAAATCGGAATTATATAACCTCCGTCCTGCCAGCTATCTATATCGGGAAGATTATAAGGTTCTTCCATATCGCCTAACTGAACAACAACAGCAGCAGTGCTCCAGGCAAAATTGAAATATGTTGAAAACTGAACAAGGTACCTGCTGCCTTCAACCAGTTCCTTTATATACCCGTCATCGCCGGGCGCGGTCCAGGACAGGAATATCTCACCTTCGTTTATCCGGGTGCCTGCCAAACTGGATAAGGTTGTTGCAGACAGGGTCGTTATGACCCCGGGACTAACTGTATCCACCATCGCCCATGATGTTGCCGCGTTTGAAATCCAGGACCAGTTTTCCATGCCATCCTGGGTCCATATCCTGAAGTAATAGGTTGCGCCCCCGGTAAGCCCCGATAATGTGGTAAATTCGCTGGAACCGTAAAAGAGGTTGTCTTCATCAAGGTCAACTTTATAGAGGGGCTGACCGTTAAAAATATTAAAGATATCCGAATATTCCCAGGCATGGTTGATATCTTCCGTATATATTATTCTATACATGCCGGCAGGATCCTTAGTAATCGTCCCGTCGTCTCCGGGCGCGGTCCAGGACAGGAATATCTCACCTTCGTTTATCCGGGTGCCTGCCAAACTGGATAAGGTTGTTGCAGA
>JAUXBS010000049.1 GCA_030619245.1 Clostridia bacterium
ACAATTGCGGCCAGGGCTCCCCCCGTAAAATGGCCGGTTGTCCCCCCGGGAACCGGAAAGGTTATCATCTGGCTTGCAAATATAAAAGCAGCCATTATCCCCATCAGTGGTATCTGCTTTTCACCCAGTGTTTTATTTGCCTTCCTGATACTTAACCACACTATAAGGCCTGATATTATATCAAGAATTATCCAGGTTTTTGTATCCAGAAACCCATCAGGTATATGCATGTAATTTCCCTGTCCTGTGTATTCGCATGTTAATATATAAATTATTTTTTATCAATCTTCAATAATTTTTTTCTTGTGAACAAATAATAATATATCCCGGTGAAACCCCATATTATACTTATGCCGATTAATATTTTCTGCCATATCCTGAACCTTGCCCCCGCTGCCTTCCCTGTTATTCTCAAGTCCTCCCCTACCGATAACTTTGCAATAACACCGTGTCCCATACCATCGTCTATTTTAATTTTCCATTCCCCCTCCCTGTCGGGAGAAAACAAATATCTTCCGTTCCTGTCGGTTAAACCCTGCTGGAATTCTTCCTCGCTGCCCGGGTAATAAACAGTGGCGTCGCTGTATGAAATAGGAGTATCATCCGCATAGCGCGCCTGGATTCCCACTCCTGTTCCGGATATTTCCTTATTAACGGTTCTCTTATATCCTTTTCCATCATCAAACATTATCTTCCATACGCCTCTGGTGTCGGGATAAAAAACATAATTGCCGTTTGGGCCTGTATATCCGGACTGGAACTCTTCATCTTTATTATCGGGGGAATATATCCTGACACTGCAGTTTGCTATGGGTTTTCCGCCGGCATATCCTGCCTCTACCAGCACGCCGCCGCCTATTTCCGTGTGCTCCACACCATGAGAATAACACACAGCGTTTGCAAATATCAAAAAAAGCGAACATGATAGAATGCTGATTAATCCTGCCCTACGTAAAATGTTAATGAACATCCCCTCCCCTTGTGTTCCGCCGTAACCAGGTACTTGCCCGCTTTCTTAATCCTCAATACTCCTTTTCCGTCACTGCCTGTTCCCAGCGTAAAATTCTTCTTGGTTATGAACAGCAGCACCGGCTTATCAAGCATCACGGTCACCAGAAGGCTTGATTTTAACGGTTTACCTTTATAAAGCAGTTTTAAAGGTAATGAATCACCCTCCTTCAATAATGAAATCGCTTTCTGGGGCACAATTTCAAATACCTGCCCCAGTTCATAAGAGAAATCCTCTTCAACGCCGGACCCGACGGTTATTATGGATTTCGCGCAGAACAACGGCTCCTTTTTAACCGGTTTCATCAGGGAAAATGTCACTACATGAGTACCTGCATCCTCAAAAACCACACTGCCCTTACGGATTGTTTTTTCAGCCACCGTAGTAAAGGTACTTATATTCCCTTCGCAGGATATGATTTTTTTATCCGTTATCAACCTATCCTTTAATGCAATCTCGCTTTTAGGGAAATAATGCCCGTTACACAGGAATATTTTCACTTCCGCTCCCGGGAGCGGAGAAAAATTATCAAAATCAACCCACGAGTAATGACAGTAAGCAGTTCCCGCTGCCATAAAAGACAACATGAGAACCGGAATTAATAGTTTTCTCATAATTAAGCCGGATAAAGATTATTCCTTCCTTAGAATTTATACATCAGGCTCACGCTTGCCCTCAGGTAATCACTCTTTGCATTTCCGATTTCCATGCCAAACTTCATGATGGCGTTTTCCTGGATTGGATAATATATCCCCGGAATTGCTTTTAACACCCCGTCAAAATCACCGAGTATTTCTATGCCCACGGCCGTGCCGTTCGGATCATCCGTAATGGGTGTTTTACCTCCAAATCCCCATTCCACAAATCCTACCGAATCATCCAGCCCGCACATAATATTTAATACAACATTGCTGTGAACACCAAAATCCTTGCTGACCACCAATTTGCCTACCAGAACATTGCCCCCACCCAGGACATCCTGACTTCTTGGCATTGCATATTCATATTCAATTATTCCCGCAATGTTAACAGGAAGCTGTTCAGGTTCGGTTATCCTGTACTGGAACGCCGCTGCAACCGCTTCAATAAACGGTGAAGGGCCTAATGTTTCATATGCAGTATTTCCCGTTATATCATGAGCAGCGCCAAACTTAGCAAAATGCGTATGGACATCAAACATCAGCCTGTCAACAATACCGTAAGAAAACCCCGGAGTTAATTCCCAGTGGTCCTGTGTTGGGTCATCTTTGTCAGGAACATAGTAATCATAGTGCAAATGAAACAGTTTTCCGCCCTGTGGAGCCGTTGTATAACTTTCCAATTCAATGTACTCCATGGCATGATGAGCAAGAACGTTGCCCCCCGTAAATACAACCATCAACCATACGACAACTACAAACAATTTGATTCCTTTCATTTCCTGCCTCCTTTTCTAGTATTACATTTATGAATATTGTAATATATTGGCGGTTGCTTGTCAAGTAATTTATTATTTATTTCATATTCGTAATACTATTTAACAAAAAAAATAATGCCCTATATCCCCTTGCCCGTTGAAGCCATAATCAGCGAACTATGCCTCACACCCTTCACTGTCTTCAGCTTATTGGATAGTTTCTCAATTTGCCCGGGCTTCCCTTTAACAACCACTATTTCAAGACAGTTATCATGGTCCAGGTGCACGTGCTGGGTTGAAATAACAAGGCCATGATAATCATGCTGTACCGTCATTAACTTATTTACAATCTCCCTCTTGTGATGGCTGTAAACCAGCGTAATTGCGCCGGCCACCTCCCTGCCCTCTTTCCATTCCTTCTTTACCAGTTCCTGCCTTATCAAATCTATAATGGCCTTGGACCGGGTAGGGTAATCTCTGCCTTTAATGTTTTCATCAAACTTGTTTAACAGTTCCTCTTCAATTGAAATACTGCAGCGTATCAGTTTTGACATGGTTATTATTCCTGTTTTTATCTGTTTATATTGCCATTGTAAAACAATTGACTGAACAAGTCAAGTAAATTTGAATTCATTATTTTTTATTGTTTGATTCCTCTCCCCCTGCTCCGGGCGGTTTCTCTTTCTACGGCCCTAATATTCGCTTTCAGCCGACTTTTCTTTTTCCATGAATATTTTTATCCAAAGATGGTAATTTGCCGTATAATAGTAATTCTGCATCTTTTCTTATGATATTTAAAGTTTTAAGGGCAGTTTTGGAAGTTTACACACTACGCAGAACGTACGACGTACTACTGCTTCATTGCCACTTATCGCGGTATATATGAGGCAGTCGCTGGTTACAAGTTGCAGGGAAATAATTCAAGGACTATTATTCTTAACGTAAGTATTGACAAGCATATTTATCAAGCAGATTGCGTATCATTTTCTGATATTTTGTATGGTGTTTTTTTGCCTCGTGTTTAAAAATATCAACGCACTTAATGAAATGGTAACTTTTACTTTTCTTTCAGGGTCTTTAAATGCCTTTGCTGCGGCACAAAAATCAACGCCATGTTTATAAATATTAGATAATTCTTTTTCTGAATCTCAAATAAAACTGCCGGTCATGATATTCATTAGTATCCTTTACATATTTTTATACATATAATAGTATGGTTTGTAAAATAAATATCATATCTTACAAACTATAATCTTACTTTAAACTATGCTACCAAAATGAAGAGTTGTTTACAAGGGGTTTGCGAGGTTTGCTTTTTTATGAGCGGAGTAAAACCGATAAGTCGTGTGTGCTGGGGTTTTCCCGGGTTTTCTGG
Organism: Clostridia bacterium; assembly: GCA_030619245.1. Taxonomy (GTDB): domain Bacteria; phylum UBA6262; class WVXT01; order WVXT01; family JAUXBS01; genus JAUXBS01. The sequence goes on from JAUXBS010000049.1 coordinate 3,781, forward strand.
AAACATGTGTGCGTGGGATTCGGTTTAAGGGATTTAAATTAAGTGGGTGGGGTATTTGTGCCTTGATTTTTGTGTGATAAATATTCTTTGACTTTCTTCCTGATTTCCTGTACTCTTTTCTGCGCTATTGGTTTCATTTCCTTTTTCATTGTGTCCCATGCGTTTTTACCCGGATGATAACCAACCATAATTTCAACTCTTTTGTCCAGGTAATCAACATCAATACCATCTTCAATAAAATCCTTCAATTTTTTATCCCAATCATTCTGAACGCTTTTGGCTGCCGGGCCACCAAAAACAATAAGTAATATTCCTTTCTTGTGATTTTCCAGCATTTCTTTTATGACTGCCGGTAAGTGTTTTTCCCTCATGTGGATTCCCGGTTTTTTTAGTTTTGATATACTATTGCCGACATGAACATTTGCTGTGTGGAGCCAGGTGAAATTCTTTACCGTAAATCCATCAATGTATGTAGCACTGCGCGGATCATAGTTTTCCTGCTCCTGGTTTAATAAGTAATTACTGATTCTGTTCGCAAATTTATTTTTGTTGGGATCGTATATAAACCGTGGTCCCGGTTGTTTATTCATGTATGTCTGTGCCTGCTCGCTAGGGTCTTGAGTTAATATTAAGATGTTTGCTCCGGGACAGCCGTCTGCTATGGGTAATGAACCGGGAGCATATCTTTTACAAGTATAGCAGTTAAGTATATATTTAATTGATTTTAGTCTCATTGTAGGTATTCAGGTCTCTGTTATCGGGACCTATACGTTTAATAAGTCCTTCCTTTTTCATCTTTCCAATATTCCATTCTACTCCTTTAAGGATAATTTCTAACTCGTTGGCAAGCTCTGAGGTTGTTATTTTTGGATTCTCCCTTACAAGACACAATACTTTCTCCCTGGTTTTCTGGGTACTTTTTATTGGTGTTTCTCTTTCTGGTCTTTTGAAAGTTATTGTGACTTCTTATACTTCTTTATTGCCTCTTCCTGTATAATTCTTAACGGGACCTTGCTCTTCTTTGCGGCTTTTTTGCAATCCTCGTACTCCGGGGCTGCCGTCATGGCATCATTCCCGCACCTGCCTGTTTTTACCCTTATGCTCCCGTACTTTGTTTTTATGGTTATAACCTTACGGAAAAGCTTCTTCCTGTTTACTTCATAGGACCTCACTCCGAGGGTGGTTGTTTCCCTGAATATTATTGAAACCATTTTATCTGTATTTTCAATACCCGACAGCACGGTAAGTACTGTCCCCGGCCTGTTCTTCTTCATCTTTGCGGGCGTCAGGAAAACATCCAGGGCTCCTGCCCCGAACAACCTTTCCATGAGGTAATCATAAACCTGGGGATTCATGTCGTCTATGTTGGTTTCTATCACTCTTATAATATCCTCAGCATAGGCGTTCACGGGTTTACCGATATAAACCCTCAGCATATTGGGTATGCTTAATTTTTTGCTTCCCGCGCCGTAACCTATTGCTTCGTACTCCATTGAAGGCATTTCACCGAAACGCCCTGTGAATGAAGTGATAATAGCAGCTCCCGTGGGCGTTACAAGCTCACTTTTAATATCACCCCCATAAACAGGGACCCCCTTCAACAACTCCGCGGTTGCGGGCGCCGGGACGGGCAGTATGCCGCCCCTTGTTTTTACGAACCCTTTTCCCGTATGGACACATGAGGCATACACCTCTTTTATACCGAGCTTTTTAAGCCCTATGACAGCGCCGGCTATATCAACTATTGAATCAAGGTCTCCAATCTCATGGAAGTGAAGACGGTCCTTCGGAACACCGTGTACTCTTGACTCGGCTTCGGCAATCCTATTGAATATCCCGATACTCTTCTTCCTGACATCACTACTTAACCCGCTTTTGTTTATGCTCCCGGTTATATCCTTCAGTTTCCTTCTCTTTACATCCCTTGTTACCACATCCAGGTATGTGCCTGACAGATGCCCCCTGGTTACCTTTTTGACTTTTATGCTATAGTTTTCCAGGTCTATCTTCTTCAGTTCTTTTTTTAAGAAATCAACACTTAAACCCGCGTCCACGAGCGCCCCTAAAATCATGTTACCGCTAATACCTGAAAAACAGTCAAAATAAGCTATCATAGATTTCCTTTACATGTGATTTATCATGCTGGCGATACACGCGGCTCCGAACCCGTTATCTATATTGACCACCGCCATGCCCGGCGCGCAGCTGTTCATCATGGAAAGCAATGCGGAAAGCCCCTTGAAGTTAGCTCCATAACCAACGCTCGTGGGAACCGCTATTACGGGCCTGCTTACAATCCCCGTAACAATACTGGGCAAAGCGCCTTCCATCCCCGCAATAACTATAAGCACATTGGCTTTAAACAAATCATCCAGGTGGTCAATAAGCAGCCTGTGAATACCCGCAACACCCACATCGTAAAGCACCTCAACCCTGTTGTCCATGAACTCCGCGGTAACCTTTGCCTCTTCAGCTACGGGGATATCCGAAGTCCCCGCTGTTATTATGAGGATACTTTTCTTGCTGCTCACCCGGCCCCCGGCCTTCTTGACGGTTATTATCCTTGCCTCCTCATTGTATCCTGCATCAGGGACCGCTTTTTTTACGGCATTAAACACCTTCCTGCCTGCCCTGGTAGCTATAAAACCACCCTCGTCCTTCATCATGTTTTTGACTATCCTGACAATCTGCGCAGTAGTCTTGCCCTCGCAGAATACCGCCTCGGGGAACCCTTTTCTTAAATGGCGGTGCCCGTCAATCTTTGCTATACCGATGTCCCTGTAGGGCAGCGCTTTCATCTTAAGGAATGCGTCCTGTACGCTTATTTTTTTTAACTGCACATCCTTAAGAATTTTCCTTAATGTTTTTCTATTCATTTTACCCTGTTCAACACCTCGTTCATACTGCCCGACCTGAAACCTTCCAGGTCCAGGCTGACGTAAGTGTACCCTGTTTTTTTCAGGTAGTTCACTATTTTCCCGGAGTTTTTAAGGATAAGGTTCCTGTCCTTACCGTGAACTTCAATACGCGCAGTACTGTCATAATGCCTCACGCGGAACTCAACCAGGCCCAGTCCCCTTAAATACTTTTCCGCGGCTGCCACCTTTTTAATATCCTTCCCTGTTATCCTGTGGCCGTAGGGAAATCTTGAAGCAAGGCACGGCGAGGCAGGCAGGCCGGCCGTGGAAAGCTTCATCTTTTTTGAAAGCAGGCGTATATCCTTTTTAAATAAACCTGCCTCCTTCAACGGGCTCCTGACGCCGTATTCCTCTGCCGCCTTCATCCCGGGCCTGTAATCCTTTTCATCATCCCCGGTGGCTCCGAGTAATACATAATTCAACTTCCTTTTTGCCGCTTCTACCGACAGTACTTCAAATAATTCCTTCTTGCAGAAGTAACACCTCGAGGGGGAATTATCAGTAAAATTCCTGTTTTTCATTTCTTTTGTCTTAATGATTATATGCTTTATCCCTATCTTCTTCGCATCCCTTACAGCTCTTTTAAGGTCCTCTTCGGGATACAGTTCAGAAACCGCGGTAATGGCAACCGCCTTTCCCCCGAGAACATCATAAGCCGCTTTCACAAGAAAGGTACTGTCGACACCTCCTGAATACGCAATCAGGACGGACTTCATCCCTGACAGCGTTTTTTTTAATTTTTCCGGTTTATTTTTCATTTCAAATCCTGCTTTTATCCACAGGCTCATTATAATTGACTTTACTGTATATTTCAACTATAAAACTTTATAGAGTGTACAGAAAATAATGTTTTTATAATTGAAACAAGGAACTAATAATGATAGAATAGATACAATAAAGGAAAGGAGTATTTTAAATGACAAATATAGTTTTGTGCCTGGCAATCGGCCTTTTAGCGGGGATACTCAGTGGTTTACTCGGGATAGGGGGCGGATTACTCATGGTTCCCGCATTCATTTATCTTTTTGGCTTATCAGCTCATATGGCGCAGGGAACAGCCCTTACCATCATGCT
>JAUXBS010000162.1 GCA_030619245.1 Clostridia bacterium
TTAAGGTGGAAGACCCGTTCAGGTCCAGGACAAGGGAGGTTGTTCCCCCGCTGACGATAGGCGGTTCGCAGACAATTTCAGTTAATTTCCAGGGGGGCTCCAGCCCTGCGGTGAACCAGTCACTACGGCTTGACGCGGAAGGGAATATAACAGAGGATATTAAAGTAAAGTTATTGTTTTCAGACCAGAGCATGCCATTGCAGGCGGAAGGTAACACGAAAGTTATAGAAGAACTGGATAAGGTATACGTTGAAATAATGGCGAAGGAATCAAAATTAACGCTTGGTGACTACAGCGTGTCCTTCACCGGGGGAGAATTTAACAGTTACGTAAAGAAGTTAGAAGGGGTAAAGGGTGAACTGGGATTAAAACCGGTTGATATCACGCTGTTGGGCGCGAAGGCGGGCGGTGATTTCACCACCGTGGACATATCAGATAAAATAACGGATGGTAATTTTGGTCCTTATTCAATCGTTGATACCGGCGTTATTAAAGCAGGTACTGAAAAGGTATGGTTTGATGACGGAAGTTCAGGCGAGGGGCTTCTGCTTCTGGCAAGGGGGGGTAAATATGATTATGTAATAGATTATAATGGCGCTACAATTAAATTTAATGATAGTTACTTGACAAAACTTGTAGAGGGAAGTACCAGGGTAATAATTGATTTTGAATACAACACGGCATTTTATGAACGTTCAACATTCGGGATGAAGGCTGTATCAAAAGAATTAATGGAAGGCAAGTTGAAACTCGGGTTTACATTACTCCAGGAAACAGATGACCCTTTTTCAAATTATGATTTATACAACGATTCCGGCACTGTATCGGGAAATGATGAAAAGTCCGATAAATGGGATATTATATCTTCAACTACAATGGCTGGACTGGCTGCGCTTCCGGGACTTGACCTGCCGCCTCCACCGATAAAACATTCCGTGGTGTCTATGGACGGGAACATGAAGCTTGGCGGGTGGGTGATGAATGGTGAAATTGCGAGGTCTAAAAAGGACTGGAATACAATATATGACACGGATTATGGCAAGAATGATAATAGGTTTTATGTCGGTTATGCCGGCAAGTTTAATGCGAATTCAAGTTATAAAAACGTAAAAATCGGACAAATCGCGCTTGGCGATATCGGCGTAAAGGCTAATGCGAGGAGTAAAGACGGCAGGTTTATTGCCCTTAGCAAGAGCCTGCCGGTAACATTCACCGATAAGTGGAATATATCGGAAACCCCGGAGGAAACCACGAGGTCTAATCTGGGCACGGAAGTTATTTTTACGCCCCTGTCGTTTTTCTCATTCACTCCAAAGATAGATTACATGAAAGAAAAAAATTCAAATATGACAAGTAATAACACCACCATGAAAATGAATATTAACAGATTGAATTTGGGCTCGCTGAACATGTCGGGTTATGTTGATAAATTGATAAAGGATGTGGATTATAACAGTTCTACTGCTGAGGACAACACAAATGCAAGGAGAAGGTATCAGGTTAAGCTTAATTACCGGTTATGGAAGTTCAAGCCAAAAGCGTCTTTCTTCAGGACTGATAATTACAGGAAAGTAATAGACACAACCACAAAGACCGTGGAAATAAAAAAAGGCGCAAGCAGGAATGATGCAATTACAACCGGTTTTGATTTAACCGGCATATCGTGGTTTAATTTTTCCTATAATTATAATTTAAAAAGAAACAACAGCCTTGATAATTTCCTGGTGTACTCCAGCACTGAAAATTACCACAGGTGGGGGGAGTATTTAGTAAATACCAGCAGTACTGTTTCAAACAGTTATTCTGCAGGGTTCACCCCGGGGAGGGGGACTTACTTTAAAATTAACATGAAGTATAATGAAATGAAAAGCTATTCCGGCGGCGGTGAAACAAAAAGTAATGGTATTGATTTGAATACCAAGTATGAACCAAAACTGCTGAAAAAAGCATTGAGGGCTGATTTAAGATATAATAAACAAAACCGGTTCAAGTACCAGGGGTCTTCGGAAACGGTAAAAATAATTACATCAATGGGGCTCGATCTGAACCCGAAACCCCTGAGGCCCGAAAAATCCATTAAACTCATCAATGACTATTTAATGAACTGGGGTATTGAGAATAATTTTTCATTTACGGAAGAGATAGACAGGGGAAAAGGCGGTGATGAGGAATATGAAGACCCATGGGAAACAATCCGCCTTGATGGCAGGCTGCATACGGAAAGGAAAATATGGGAGTGGAGATTAAGGGAGGCTGATTTTTACGAGGATAAAAGCCGGCTGTCGGATGTATTCAGGCATGACCATATATTCAAATTACTGCCCGGGAATCTAATCTTGAACGGTCAATTCCAGCTGAAAAACTCCGAAAGTAATTATCGTTCTGTAAATGAAATTAAGAATGTATTCAGTAATACCAGGATTATTACTTTAAAGACAAATGCTGTAAAGGGGTTGTCCGTTACAGGCACTTATACATTAGGAGCAAGTTCGGATACAAGAAGGGAAACATTAAATGAAAACTACAGGTACAACCTGGAGAGGTCAACTGTAAATTGGGAAAATAACGAGAAGTGGACTGTAAATGGGACCTGGCAGGTAATAACGCCTTTAAAGCTCTCATGTAATTATAATTATATAATGGATGTAGGCAATGTAAAGTCTATCAACAAAGAGTCAACAAAATGGGTGTTGAAGGCAAATTATAAGATAAGTTCAGATGCCAGTGTATCGTTGAGTTATGACAATTACAAGGAAGACCTTTTCGAATCAAAAGTGAGAAAGGATAAGCAGAGCATAGTGATTAACGGGAACTACAGGAGGGGCAATATTAATTCCAGTTTGAATGTAAAACTCGACAAAAACAAATGGTTTTTGGGCACTGCAAGTCAAAATGAGTATTATAATAAATATGATGAGGATAGATGTAAGTGGGTTCTGGAGTTTACGGCAAGCGTGCAGTATACCTTTTAGTAAATTATCAGGTAAAGGAAAAACCATGATAAAAATATTAAAGACAATAACGGTGTTCATCATATTTTTGCTGATGCCTGCAAGGGCTTTCCTCCAGGAATCTGCGGGCGTGACCGTTGAGCAGTACGAGGGGGATGTTGAGCTCAAGTACGATGAGAGGGTTGAAGAAAAGGAAGTCCACAGGTTTGTTGAAGACATTATTATCTCCGGGATAGAGATGCTGGACAAAAACGCTATTATGAGGATGATGAAGACAAAAAAGAATAAGCGATTTGATGAAGATGTATTCCTGCAGGACATGAAGAAGATACTCTCAAAGTACAGGGATGGGGGGTTTATATTTACCGTGATAACCAAGTCAATGGAACTTGTCAGAGAGGATGAGGAATACGTATACGTGGTAATTAAAGCTGATGTTAAGGAAGGTATCAAATATTGCGTTAAGAGGCTTGATGTTGAAGGCAGTATGTCGTATCCCAGGGAATTTATAATGGGGATGCTGCGTTCAAAGGAGGGGGAAGCGCTTGATAAGAATACCTTTGAGAAGGACATAAAAACGGTACTTTCTTCCTACCAGAGTGACGGGTTCCCGGATACAAAAATATATCCGGATATAACCGTAGAGAGGGATACTGATACAATAAACGTTCTTCTGTCAATTGACGAGGGGAAGCGCGGCCAGATAGGCTTGATTGAAGTAATAGGGAATGAAAGGACGAAATCAAGCACCATCATAAGGGAAATGAGGTTAAGGGAAGGCGAGTACTTCACAATGGATAAGCTTGAAGAGGCAAAGAGGTATTTAATGAAGATTAATAATATAGTCAGGTACAAGGAAATGGAGTTATATGACACTGAAACTGAGGGGGAGATGAAGTTAGTGGTGGAGGTGGAGGAACAGCAATCAAACAGCGCGATGGGTGTGATTGGATGGAATTCTCTTACGGTGGCTCAAGTAAAAGCGCTGGAAGAAGATGGGATTGAGGGTAATGAGATAACAGGGTATGCTGTCGGCAA
>JAUXBS010000074.1 GCA_030619245.1 Clostridia bacterium
GGTTCTCCGCAAACGAACTGCGCCAGGACCTTACTCCTTCCCAGGAAACAGAAGCGTTAAAAAGGGTATGCGAGAAGGGCGGCATGACATTAAGAGCAATTGCGGAATCCACGGGAAAAACAATAAGCCAATTGAAAAGTATCAGCAGCAGAAGCAATCTCCATGAAGAAATAAAGACGATGCTGGATGAAGGCAAGGTTTCCCGTGGGACAACCCATAGACTGGCATCTATGGAAGAAGAAGAACAGAAGGAAGTGGTGGATACATTTGAAAGCCTTGATATACCGATCACACAGCAAAATGTGAATCTTTACAGGGGGCATAAACATGGCCACAGCCGGAAAAAACCAGTTTCTGAAAAGGTTGTCAGAAAGATAAAGGATAATATCGGAGTCCAGGCGGAGGAAATGAAGAACCTTAAGGAATACTACAGCAGTCTCCAGAAGGAAATACGCCAGGCGCATGAGATTGTTAAAAAGGTTTGGAAGGTCCCTGAACTGAACGATTATATCAAAGAAAACCATCCTAAAATATACAAGGATTTCAAGAATGCGCTGGATGCTCTGGGTTATTAATATATAGTTTTAGGAATCATCTGTTTTTCTGTATCTATTTCTTTGATTTCCAATTAATCTGATATCGCACGCTGCGTCCCTTGCCGCCGGCATAACACATAATGCCCTTCTTCAGCAGGTCATTTATTTCCCTGTAAGCTGTGGCTCTGCTTACTTTAGTCATTCCTGTGTATTTTTTTGTGGTAAGTCCGCCTGTAAAGCCCCTGGGGCCTGATTGGAGCAATTTATGAATTACTTTTAGTTGTCTTTCATTTATTGGTGTTTGCGCATGCTCTTTCCAAAACTCGGATTTCATAAAAACATTACTGATAATATTTTCTGACCCTTTGATAGAACCTATGATAGTGTTTAGAAACCAGGCAAACCATTCTGTTACATCAGCTCTGCAGTTTTGTACATTTTCTAAAATATGATAGTATTCTTTCCGTTTCTTAATAATATGGGAAGACATGCTGTAAAATCTCATGTTAATATTTTCGTCTTGAGCAAGGGCCATGTCTGTAATTGCCCGGGCTATTCTTCCATTTCCGTCTTCATATGGATGGATTGTAATAAAACGCAGATGGGCTGCTGCTGCGCGTATTATTCCGTCAATACTACCCGGAGAAGTATTCCACCAGTCAATAAAGAGTTTTAGTTCGTTTTCCATCATTTGCCGCGGTGGCGCTTCAAAGTGCACTTTTTCACTGCCGATAGGGCCTGATATTACACGCATTGGATTATTTAATCGTAATTTACCTGCGCGTATCCTGTGTAGTCCTGAATAACCTGTCGGGAATAGCGATGCCTGCCAGCTGTTCAGCCTTCTTATTGTCAGGGGTTTGTCTTTCAAGCGGATTGCATCAAGTAGAATATCAATCAAACCCTCCGTTTCCCTGTCCTTTTTTATACCAACACCGTGAGGCAATCCCAGCCGCATTGCCACAGATGAACGGACAGTTTCACGGTTGAGATTCAAACCCTCAATCTCAGCTGTGCGTACAGCCTCTTCTATAAGAATCTCTGCCTGCGCCTCTGTTTCCAGTTTAATGCCAAGAGAGGTAATCTTACCAAGCAGCCTTCCCTGTACAAGACGCGCTTTAGCCAATAGTTCAATAAGCGCCCTGTGGTCATATTTGAAATCATGCCAATCTTTTTTTCCCCAGATGTATTTTTTCATTTAATGGCTTCCTTGTATTTATTTGTATTATATAATCGCTTCACTATATGAAGCAATTATAACACATAATCGCTTCATTTGCAAGTGTTATTTTTCAAACGCAAGAAAAGCGGCTGCTTAAACGAATGGCAGTATTGTACTGTGCTACAGGATAAACTCCGGGAGTTGAAGTTTGAAGGCAAGGAACAGGAGACTATCGACTTGATGTATTCTGAGTTTGTCTAATAGGAACGGAATAGAAAACTGATTTTATGGATTTAACGGTTGAGAAAGGCAGGTGCGAATTATTACGAATGACGAGTGACAAACAACGGTAATTAAAGTTTTCGGTAGGATTCTTTTCTATGCTTTATTAGAATAATTCTTATTTCTTTAGATTTATGACTAATTGAATAGATTATACGGTAGTTGCCCTTCCTTATTCTAAAAATCCCTGTTTTCCCGGATAACTTTATACCCCCCTGAGTAGCAGGATTATGGGATAATTTATCCAGAATTATTACTATTCTCTCAACATCCTTTTTTGGTATATTGTCAAGGTCTTTAAAAACTCTTTTCTCATAAATGAGTTTATACATTAAAGTTTGAGTCCTCGTTTAGCGAGGTATTTATTAAATTCTTTCTGAGAAATATATTTAGGATTTTTCATTCTTTTTTCTACTATTGCCGTATCCTGCTCATCTTCGGCAATTTCCAGCAACTTCTCTTTGATAGCCTCTGTGATGAAATAGCTCATCTTAATACCGTGGCTTAAGCAATACTTTGAAAGCATTACTTTAAGGCTGTAAGGAATCCTTGTGCCGAGAAGTATCTGCTTATGACTGTTTTGCATAATATTAAACCTCCTTTTATGTTAACAAATGATAACATATGATAACAATATTGTCAAATAAAAAATAATAAATAGTAATGAAGCAGCTTACGGACACCTTAGAAGCAAGGGTGAGGTAAGTGTTAATGTCCCGCGGGGCTTCCCCTGAAACGGGGCTTTACCACGTATATACCTAAATATAACATTGTTAATGTTCCTTTTCCCTCAATTATTTAGTATAATACCCCGTATAATATATATGATTTCATATAAAGACATTGATGGCTTACTGAATACCTGGAAAAAGGAAGATGAATGAAAATAAAAGAATTAGGCTGGAACGATTTCTTTAACAAAAGTTTCAGTGAAATAGAAACCAAGGAAACCTTTCCCGCAAGGGTGGCAGAAGTACACAAGGACCATTATGTATTATTTAGTGATGAAGGTGAACTGCGCGCGGAAGTATCCGGTAAGTTTCGTTATAATGCCATTACCGCCAGTGATTATCCTGTTGTAGGAGATTGGGTGATATCAAGGATGAAACCGGAAGGTGGAGCGGCTATAATAGAAGGCGTCCTCCCCAGGAATAGTAAATTTTCAAGGAAGGTAGCAGGAACAAAAACAGATGAACAGGTATTGATAGCTAATATTGATATAGTATTCCTGGTAACCGGGCTTGATAATGATTACAGTTTAAGGCGTATAGAGAGATACCTTACCATTGTGTGGGATAGTAATGTAAAACCGGTAATAGTTCTTAATAAAACAGATTTATGCCCTGAATTGAAAGAGAGGATAGCTGAAGTTAAAGCTATTTCTTCCGGAGTTCCAATACATGCGCTGAGCGCTTTGAAACCAGGGGGAGTCAAGGGATTCAGAAAATATATCAAGAAAGGATGCACCACTGCATTGCTGGGTTCTTCAGGCGTAGGAAAATCAACTATTATAAATTCCCTGCTTGGCGAGGAAAGACAGAAAGTAGGGCCGGTAAAGGAAGGGGATGATACCGGCAGGCATATAACAAGTTACAGGGAATTGATATTCCTTCCCGGGGGTGGGATGATTATTGATAACCCGGGTATGCGTGAATTGCAGATGTGGACAGGTGAGGATAGCCTGGATGAAACTTTCAACGATATAAAAGAATTTGCTTATAATTGTAAATTTAAAGACTGCAAACACATGGAAGAACCTGGATGCGCCGTTAAAGAAGCATTAGAAAAAGGCGAGCTGGAGGAGAAACGGTTCCAGGTTTATCTTAAATTAAAGAAGGAACTTAATTATCTTGCAACCCGTAAAGAAATAAAGTCACGTAATAAAAGAGGAATCTTTAAAAAACAAATAGCCAAATGGCAAAAACAGGTAAAGACTATTAAACGGAATTATAAATAAGAAGAATAATCGTTTTTACTAATACCTCGTTTAAGTGATAAAAGATAAAAGTCATGATAACCTGCTGTCCGCATCAAGGGGGGGTACCATGTCTATTCCTGTTTCCATACCCAAAGTTGCTGTTGTTTGACAAAACAAGAAAATTGTGGTATACTAATATATGAAACTTCTGGTATATTCACCTCATGTTAAAGAAAGAATGGTTGAGAGAACCATCAGCAGAAAGCAAATCAGGGAGGCGATAGGAAATCCTGAAATCACCCTTCCTTGTATAGATATAAAAAGAAGAAGAGTGATGAGAAGATATAAGGATAAAACGCTTGATGTTATTTATATTGAGACCAAAAACTCAATAATTATAATTACAGCAGTATGGATAACAAGAGATAGGAGGCATAGAAAATGATAATAACTTTTGATACTGTGGCAAAGGCAATGTATGTAAAAATAGTAAAAGGAAAAGTTGCCAAGACGGTTGAATTCGCTCCTGAAATATTTGTTGATCTTGACAAAAATGGCAAATTGATGGGAATTGAAATGCTAAATCCAGGCAAGTTGTCATTAAAGAAGAAAAACCGTCCTAATATTCTCCCCAGGCTTGCCAATAAATATCATGTTCCTGAACTAGAAACTATTCCCAAAAAGGTAGACCAATACCTTTATATGTAAATACCCATTTCCTGCAGCCTTTCCAACCTTAACTCCGTATAGTCCATTGGAAGTCAGAATAACCAAAGGAGGTACGGAGCATGCGCAAATCAAAAATTCTTGTTTTAGTTGTCTGCCGGAAGTTTCTTCTCTCCGGCTGCTCCGGTTGTAATATGTAAACGAAAATGAACCCAGTTATCCACAAAATGTAATTGAAAATTGACCCACCCCTATTGGATAGTATCGTCTATAGAAATAAAACAGGGGGTTAAACTTCGATTACAATACCGGGTTAAATTCTCATTACATTTTACAAAGGACCCTAAGCAGTATATAAATAAGATGCGAAAAAGGGATAAAGAGCTTTCTAAAGGGTGGGTACAATTTGTACATACCCTTTCTCTTCACACGGCTGGAGGAAAACAGAGAATAAATTGCGCCAATACAGAGGGTGTTTTTCGTATAATTCAATCAATCCCCTCAAAGAAGGCTGCACCATTCAAGAGATGGCTATTTTATTGAAGACAACTGTACTGAGTTATCTATCGTGGTTAAAAAATAATATTGACTATATTATTATAGCAAAAAGATTTACCTGATTACTGAGTATTAACAATGCTTCTATTTATTGTTGATATTTATAATGATAAAAAGATTTATTAGTAAAATGTAAAATAAATATGGTATAAATAATCAGGAAGAGCGTAAAGAATACCAGAAAGGAGAATAAATAAAAGCGTCTCCTTTTTATATTTTGGAACTTTATTTAAAAAGTATTGTCTAAAGAGGTAATAAGTGTCAAAACAGGAAAGCATGTCCGGGAATGAGCTTGTCAAACTTGCGCAGGAAGGTAACAGGGCTGCTTTTGACGAACTTGCCGGGATGTGCGCTGAGAAAATATATAACCTGGCCTTCAGGCTGACAGGCCATACTGAGGCTGCTGAAGACCTGGCTCAGGACGCCCTGGTCAATGCGTTCAAGGGTATTACGAAGTTCAAGCAGGAATGTTCTTTTTCAAGCTGGGTTTACAGAATAACGATGAATCTATGGAAGAACAGGGTAAAATATGAAAACCGCCGGTTTTTCTTCAGGCACTTCTCGCTGGATAGTCCCCGGGAAACCGGGAACGGGAAGATAATGAGGGAATTACCTTCTAAAGACCCTGATCCTGAAACAGAACTTGAGAAGTCCATGGAGAAGGATACCGTTCAGAAAGTATTAAATGAACTTGACTATCAGGCAAGATTGATGATAGTATTAAGGGACCTTGAGGGCCGGAGCTATGAGGAGATATCGGAACTGGCCGGCTGCCGGCTGGGTACCGTTAAATCCAGGCTGGCCCGGGCAAGGGAGCTGTTAAAGGAAAAGTACCTGGAATATTCCGGGGATAATAAAAATGAACTGTAAAAAAGCAAAAGAACAAATATCGCTGTTTATAGATGGAAAGTTATCAGGCAAGGAACTCTCTGTTTTCAAAGAGCATTTATACGGATGCAGTAATTGCGCTAAGGCGCTTGAGGAAACACAACAGGCGGTTGGTATGGTTTCAGGAGCTCCTGCTCAGGCGTTGCCTGAAGGTTTCCAGGAACGGCTGAACAGAAGGCTCAATAAAGAAACATTCAAAGAAACAGAAAGTAAACCGCTTTTTGGCCGGGCTCATGTATACAGGGGCCTTGCCACTGCCTGTGTACTTGTTCTTGTCCTGGTGCTGTTCAAGGACCTGGAGGAATCTACATTTA
>JAUXBS010000266.1 GCA_030619245.1 Clostridia bacterium
ATGAATCGAGCGTCTTGCATAGATGCCCTTTTAAAGTGCTTATATACAAACTTTAGCTCCTCAATCTCCCCGTTGAAATATCTGCCGGGAATTTCCACTTCAATAATCTCCCATTCCGGGTCAATATGCTTAAACACATGTTCTTTAATTAAATTATCATTCAGGTAAATCCTGACGGTCTGATGCTTTCCATATCTCCTGAAGGAATTGGCTTTCATTATAAGTTTCCTATCCTTTACTTCATTAAAACTTAAAAGGAGCAATGACTCCGGCCCGGCAGCCCAGGTACCCCAGGGTTCAGGCATGTTCCAGCCGTATTTAACATATCTATGAGAACCTGCTGTTCTAAAATCTATCTTCTGACCGGATAAACGATAGTGCTCCCTGTCTCTTTTTTCTTTGACAGCGGTCTTTTCCAGAATAAATTCTCTATTCTTAAGCGCATTCTTAGCGCACCAGGCCAGCTGGCTATCCTTCCAATCCCACAACCTTTTATAATTTAAGCTGTTACCATCCTCAAGAGTAAAGTTCCATCCACAGGGATATATAAAAACGCCCATTACCTGTACTGCTAATGAAAAAATAAGGGTTACCGTGAAGATAACCGCCGTTATCCTGCGCCGGAATGCCTCCCGTGTTATAAAAACCGGAAAAATACAGAGGAGAGGCATGATATCGGTAAAATACCTGGGCCCGAAACAGTGACCGCCCCACCAGGCAGAGAACTTACTTAAAAAGAGCATATACACCACAACCGAAATTATAAGAGCCTTAAAAAGCATGTCCTTTTTACGCCAGGCATAAAACATCCCTGCAAAAGCAAAAACAAGAACCGGAGAGTACACTAAAAGGCCCCTGCTCGGGCTGAACAACAAACCTGCCAGGGCCTCGATTGGATTAGCGGACCATATACCCTCATCACCCATCTGGTAATAGGGAATATGATGGTCCTGCTGTAAATAATAATTACCTCCTATAATATTACCGAAGAAATGCAGGTTGTAACCAATCAGAATAACAGCAAATAAAGATAAAATGGCCGTGAACTTCAAAAAACATTTTCTATGCCTGAGCAGTACATAGAATACTAACACTCCCGTAATTATAATATTGCTTTGCCTGCATAGAACCGATAAACCCAGGGGGATTGCGGAGTATACGACATATTCCTCCCTTTTAATACCTATCAGCAGGAAATAAACGGTCAATGCCAGGAATAATTCCGTTGGCCCGTGTTTCCATAATCCCTGGCTGGAAATACTCCACGTGGATGTGGCAAAGGCATATATAAGAGATACCACAAGGGCTGTTTTTGTACCGGTTATCCTTTTCAAAACAAGATAGAAGAACAGGACAGATAAGCCCGCTAATATAGAAGCGGTAAATTTGGACAACATGTCAACCATCCTCTCATTAATCGGCAAACCCAGGCTGACCGGTATGAAGTAAACGGGGACTGCCAGGATGGGAATAAGAATTGGGTAGTTGGAGTAGTAATGGCCGTTTATCTTCTGTATATAGTAAGGGGTCTCGTAGCGGGAGTCCTTCCTGTAACCGCTTTTCTTTGACCTGCTGTATAAATGAGGAAACTCGTCCAGGTCTAAATTAAACTCCTTAATTATACTGATTGGAAGGTATCTTGAAGTCAGGGTATCACATGAGCTTATTTCCCTCCGGTTCATATTATAAACAATCACGCACAGGAGGAATAAGAATAAAACCTGCTTTTTTTTGATTAATTCATATATCATAATACTCAAATCCCTGATGTTAAAAATTAATTATATCTTTATATTTTTCCCGCGCGGATACCCTGGCTTTCCCGTCCGGGATTTTTTGTATCCACTCTTTAACTTTTTTCATGCTGAAAGGACGGCGAAGATTCAGTTCCGGGAAATAACCATATTGTTTCTTCTTCCTTGTTGACAGATAAAGGCAGTCAGCCAGCGCTTTTTCAGGTTCCGCTATTAAAAAGTTTCCTGAACCTTTATACCAACTAAAACCGGAAAAGAATTCCGGTAATATCTGATGGACGACAAATGTGCAGACTGTCGTTTTTATCTTCTTTGAATGCGAGGTTGAAGCTAAGGTTATGGTCTGTGGTATTTGTTCAATGACGCCGTACAAATGCAAAGCGCTTAAAAAGGATACAT
>JAUXBS010000177.1 GCA_030619245.1 Clostridia bacterium
CTACTATCATAAGTAAATAGGTGTCTGTCCCTATTTATTTAATAGGTGTCTGTCCCTATTTATTCTTTGATTTCAAATTCCTCGTGGTGCAATTTGTAATCGGGCCTTATCCTGAGCTTCTTCCTGGTATGTTTTGACAGGTTTTTAACGCTTTTATCATCAAAAAGCGCGGCAACCCTGGGATGCATGAACACGTCCATCTGTTTGCTTTTTATCTTCAAGGCGGATTTTATTATCTCTTTTTTTATCTTGATGTACATCGTCATTTCGCTGAATACCACCCCGCTCCCCTCGCAGTAAGGGCAGGGTTTGCAGAGAATGTTATAAACGCTGTCCCTCTTCCTCTCCCTGGTCATCTCAAGGAGCCCCATCCTGGTAATGGGAAGTATATCTATCTTCGCCTTGTCCCTCCTGACTTCCCTTTGCAGGAGTTCCAGCAGCTTCTGGTTATGCCTCTTGTACTTCATGTCAATGAAATCAATAATTATTATACCTCCGACATTCCTTAAAAGCAATTGCTGCGCTATCTCCTTTGCCGCCTGGCAATTGGCAATATACGCAGATTCCTCCCTGTCCTTGCCCGTGGTATACTTGCCGGTGTTGACGTCTACGGCAGTCAACGCTTCCGTATGCTGTATGACTATTGAACCGCCGCAGGGAAGGGGCAGCTTCTGCTGTTTCATCTTCCTTATCTGTTCTTCAATATTGTAAGTCTGAAAAAGCGGAGTATTCTTCTTGTGAAAGGTTACCCTCTTCCTGAGTTCAGGGGCAACCATCCTTAAATATCCACATATGTCCTTGAAATCCTTCCTTGAATTTATAATCAGGGGGTTTACTTCGCTGGTGAAGAGTTCCCTCACTACGAAGAAAACTATGCCAAACGCCTTGTGAACCAGCTTTGGAGGATTTGAGTTTTTATCTTTTTCTATTTTCTTCCATAGTTTAATCAGGTACTTGGAATCACGGACCAGGTCCTTTTCCCCGTGGCCTTCCGCTTCAGTACGGACAATGAACCCTCCTTCTTTCGGCCTGATTGACTTCATTATTTCCTTTAACCTGAAACGCTCCTTTTCATCAACTATCTGTTTTGAAACACCCGTCCTTTCGTTTTCCGGGGTGTAAACCAGATACCTCCCCGGCAGTGTAACTTCGGCCGTTGCCCTGGCTGCCTTTTTGCCTATTGCCTCCTTCATTATCTGGACCAGCAGTTTATCGCCCTTTTTTGGTTTTATCCCTTCAAGCGAGAGAAATGCATCCCTCCCCTCTCCTATATCAAGAAAGGCTGACTGGATACCCGAAACCACGCTCACAACCTTTGACAGGTACACGTTGCCGACTATGTCCTTCTCATTGTTTCTTTCAATAAAAAGTTCCGTGAGTTTACTGTCTTCAATAAGGGCTACTCTTGACTCATCTTCATTAACATCAATTAAAATCTCTTTTTTCATGTTTTTCCCACCTGACTGTTGTTATGTTATATTCTATGCTATTATAACTTAAAAAAAAACTTTTTGCGAGTAAATTCAATCTTTTTTACTTCATCGTCATCAATACCCAGAAGGGCCTTTGCTATTTCCCTCGGAGAACCCTCCTTCCCGCTCCCGGGTTCAACAATGACCGCGCATTCACCCGCTTCATTCACAGCTATGCTTGAAATACCGTTCTTTTTAAGCAGTTCATTTCTTCTTCTGTCAATTTGATCGTTTTTTGCGCCGGCTCCTCCTGTATTAAACAAATACTCAACAGCTTTAATGCTCCCGCAAAGGGACTTGCCTCCGACGGGAATCTCCTCCACGATTTTTAAAACTATTCCCCCGGGTAATTCCACCTGCAGTGAATCCTTCAGTCCTTCCGGTTTTATCTTCCTGTTCAGGGATAGTTCCAGGAACTCCGCTTCACTTGAAAAACCAAGCGGCAGGGGAGGGGAAAACGATGCCTTTACGCGCGGGTTAAACCCTTCCGTGTAATGCAACGGCAGTCCCGCTCTTCTTAACGCGGAAAACATCACATTCATTGTATCCAGGTGCCCTATGAAACGTATCAACCCGTGTTTACTATAAACAATCCTGACCTTATGAACCGTTTCCATTTATCTTCCCGTACTCCTTTAAAAGAATCTCCCTGTCAACACCGCAATTAATGTGGTCCCAGGGAAACACTTCCCCTGTATCCCTCTTCCTTGCCGCATAAAAATTCATGGAAATATTCTTTGAAGAAAACGCCTCTTCCCATAAATCAAACCTGAAATGCTCACTCCACTGGTCGAACCCGCAGCCCAGCCTCCACGCCTCTTCAATCACCCCTCCCAGCCGCCTGTCCCCCCTGGCAAAAACAGCTTCCAGCAATGACGATTCAACGTTATGAACCTTTACCTTCCCTCTTAAATTGTTCCTGAGATACTTTGATTTCTCCATTAAATAATCTTTATCTGCCTGCGCCACCCACTGGAAAGGAGTATGCGGTTTTGGCACGAAGTTGGAAATTGTAATATTAAGATTGAGTTTCCTGTTCCTCTTCTTTATCTTCCCTACTATATCAATAATAGTTTCAATGTCTTCCTTGTTTTCAGTCGGAAGCCCAATCATGAAATACAACTTCACAAGTTTCCATCCCTCCCCGCAGGCAGCCGATATGGTATCAAGCATTATATTCTCATCTATGGTTTTACCGAGCACTTCCCTCAATCTTTTGCTTCCCGATTCAAGGGCAAAGGTCAAGCCGGTCTTCCTCGTCTGCCTTATCCGGCTTGCAAGTTCCAGGGAAAATCTATCCGGCCTGAGCGAGGAAAGAGAAACGGATATTTTTCTATCACTATATCTCTCTATCAGCCCGGAAACAAGTGTCTTTATATGAGGATAATCAACGGAAGACAGGGATGAAAGCGACACTTCGTCATAGCCGGTATTCTTCAAGCCCCCCTCCGCCATCCCGAATAAATCCTTTTCAGCTCTTAACCTTAAAGGATGGTAATACACTCTTGCCTGGCAGAACCTGCACTTATGAGCGCAGCCCCTCTGTATCTCAAGTGTTAACCTGTTATGAACGGCGCTTATCAGCGGGACTATAGGCCTGGCAGGAAGGCTGTGCTTCCTGATATCAACTGTAGTCTTCTTTACAGTACAGGGAATGTCCTCCCCTGCAGGCTTGACTTCCCTTATTGTGCCGCCGGAATGGTATTCAACAGAATATAACGATGGGATGTATACCCCGCTGATTTTAGCAAGTTCCAACAACAGTTCAGCCCTGGATTTATCCCTGTTTTTCTTATATGTTTCTATTATGCTTTCTACTGCCTCCTCACCGTCGCCTATAACGAACAGGTCAATAAAATCCGCTAATGGTTCAGGATTGCAGCTGCAGGGCCCTCCGGCTATGATAAGAGGGTGCCCCTCATTTCTTTCATCCGCGCGCACGGGTATGCCGCCAAGGTCAAGTATGTTCAAAATATTCGTAAAGCATAATTCATACTGAAGGGTAAACCCTATTATATCAAACTCCTTTATGGAATGCTTTGATTCAAGGGAAAAGAGCGGTATTTTTTCCCTGCGGAGTATTTTTTCAAGGTCCCTCCCCGGAGCATAAACGCGTTCTGCCAGGCAGTCATTTCTTCCATTAATTATGCTATAAAGAATCTCCAGCCCCTGGTTAGACATGCCTAATTCATACAAATCAGGATAGGAAAGGAGGAACTTCAC
>JAUXBS010000175.1 GCA_030619245.1 Clostridia bacterium
CCGCAGAAAAGTTACATTATTTTACATTTTACATTTTTTTTCTTGAAATATCCACAAATACATTTTAAAATATGATATGGAAACGAACGGATTGATGGATTTTCCGGCAGTATGCCTAAAGTTTCGTGGTTTTTGCGACGATAAATATATATGGGAATTATGTTATATGTCTCTTCTCCGAAATTGGTGGGTAGAGGAGGGAAGTTTGCCGGAGGATTTAAGCTTATGGATAGAATATAATGAAAAAGAAAGTGCTTCTGGATGGCGATGAATTGGGTCTGATTTCTGTTCTGAAGGATGCCTTTGAAAAGGAGGGCTATAACGTTTTCTGCGAGCATGAATCGGATGAAGTCATCAATAAGATAAATGAAATCAAGCCTGATTTGACTGTGCTTGTGTTTGATACACGGGTCAATCTTGATATCTGCAGGAGTATAAAACACGGCAAAGAAATACATGAAACAGTTTTAATAATAATCGGAAACAGGAATATTGACCAGGATAAGCATGATGTAATAGAAGGCCTGAGCCTGGGAGCGGAAGATTTTGTATCAAAACCCATTGACGCTGATATATTTATTGCAAAGGTAAGGGCTATTATGAACAGGCTTTCTTTCAGGAGGGAACCTGATGATGTTCTCATCACCAGGAACCTTAAGATAAACCTGACTTCTCATGCCGTTTTTATTGATAAAAAGAAAGTAGAACTAACACCCAAGGAACTTGCGCTGCTGTATTATCTTGTAAGCAACAGGGGTAAGGTGCTTAAAAGGGAGTTTCTCATGGAACATGTATGGGAACAGGAATATTTAGGTGATCCAAGGACCATAAACAAGCACATAGAAACCCTCCGCAGGAAGACGAGGGAATTTGCTAAAAACATAGAAACTGTCCAGGGAGTCGGATACAAGTTCAACGGATAGTCCTTGATGAAACCAACAAAATGTGTATATAAAGTTATTACATATCATTGCTGTCCGAATTATAAACGTTTCAACCTATCTCTTATTCCTCTCCTTTCGGGGGAGCTTGCCCTGAACTTGTCGAATGTGTCGAAGGAAAAATGTTTTTAGAAAGGAGGCACAGATGGCGAAGAAAATCCTTGTCGTGGATGATGAAGAAGACATTTGCAGGCTTATAAGCCGCGCCCTGGAAAATGAAGGGTATGAGGTATACGGGGCATTTGATGGGAAGGAAGCATTAAGTAAGGTCTATGATGTTTCACCTGACCTGGTGGTTATGGATGTTCTTATGCCCAAAATGAACGGTTACCAGGCGAGTGAACAGATAAGGAAGGACCCGCTTTACAGGGAACTGCCGATACTGATGCTGACGGTAAAGGACAGCAAGGAAGACAAAATGCGGGGATTTGATTCGGGGGTTGATGAATACATGATAAAACCCTTTGATGTGACTGAGGTTGTTGCCAGGGTTAAGGTTGTACTGGAACGTTCTTGAGAGGATTCTAGAAATAGAACCTTAATTTTACATAGTGAGTATTCAAAAGCCCCTGTGTAGTGAAGTTAAGGCTGAGGGTAATGTCGGTATCGTTTGAAAGGGAGTATCCAAAATTGGTGGATAAAAGCATGCTCAGGGGGTTCCCATCAACCATCAGGCCCGCGCTGAACGTTAGCAGTTCATTTATTGTATCTGACATGCCGATATAGAAGTAATTCTTTAATAAATCATAATAATTCAGTTCATTCCTGGAATATTCGGCAAATAAGTAGATGTATTCGTTAAGGCTGTAATCAACGCCAATGGAAAGGTCCTGCCGTCTACTGTTGATATCATAGAGTTGTTCCATCCGTATACCAAACAGGTTTTCCACCGTTCCCGCCAGGTCCGCCCCGAGCAGGTCTATTTTGCCGCTGGCTTGAGAGATGATACTGAAGGTGATATCATAGCCCTGTATATTGGTTTTACCCCTTATTGCAAGGTTATCACACTGCAGCAGGGTTGCTGTTGAAAAAGTGACCAGGCAGGTTACCTCGGAAGTGTCCCCGGGGTAGTAATTCATTTCAATGGCGTCCTTACCCTTCCTGGTGTAGTTGCGGTCTGTCAGGTTGACTTCATTGAAGATGTCAGTGGGGTTCCAGATGAAACCGGCGCCCCAGGCCAGGCGCTGGCGCCCCACTCGTATCCTTGTCTTTGAAAAATCAAGTGAGAGAAAGGCCCTGTCAATCAGCGCTTCAGCGTATTTTTCATCGGTAACGTCTTCTCCAAGGAACACCTTCCCGTAAAGATGGCTGTTGAACGACATTACCGGATTAATCTTACTGTCCAGTATCAGCCTTAATTCGCGTGTATCACCGGGTTTGTATCCGGTGGCTGAGATTGAGAGTTTATCTTCAAGCCATCCTCTGAGTTTGGTACTGCCTGCGCGGGCGTTGCCGGCAATAGAGGTGATTATGAGAAGAGATACAAGGATTTTCGCTTTAAGTTTCATTGTGGCGATTTAGCTTTTCTTTAAGCGTTTTAAGGAAAACAAATTTTCCGGAATAATCGGATTGAAATCAATCTTGTGCATTATCATTTCAGTTCTGGAGTTCTTCCTGAGTTTATTGCTAAGGATGATTTTATGCGCGTAGTACCTGTTTTCTACCCATTTTACATCTTCAAATATCATTACCTTAAGCAGTTTGCCGCTCTTGGCGTATAAATTCTGTTTAAGCATCGTGAACCATTTCTTATCAATCCATACCTTCTTTGTGGGGTAGGTTATTTTTTTTCTTACTGCCTGCATGTCTACAATATAGCAGTCACGGCCGTTTATTTTCTCACTGCCGGTTATGGTGGACTTGTAGTCCTTTTCGGGTTCGGGATTATCCGTTGCATCCCTGTAGGAGAAATCACTGCCCATGAAACTCCTGCCCTTAAGCAGGCTGTCGGGTATCTTGATGGATTTGTCTTCTATGGGGTCGTATATCCACATGTTGTCTTTAATAATCAGGAACCTCTTGCCCTTGTCCCTGGAGGGGCTTGTAAACTCCATGAAAGACCTGTCGGTTCCCGCCCCGTAGCCGAAGAACTCCTTCTTCCTGATTTTTTTCCCCACGGTGATAATCATTTCTGCCGAGTACTTGAGGGAATCGAAGGACATGTTGTCCTGAACTTTTTTAATCAATTCCTGGCCTGTTATCTTTTCCGCGGCAAGCCCTGTTGAAATCGCCAGCATAATCACCATTGACATAATAATAAATCTTTTCATATATTCTCCTATCTTTTTTTTCTTTCTTGAACTTTTGGATTTTTGTGAGGAGGCCTCATTAAGCAAGGTTAAACCCCAGCGCTTGCTTAATCCGGAGCGAGCTTCTAAGTGAGCGACCTCCGAATCAAAATGTCCAAAAGTTTATTTATTCGGCGCGCATGGCTTCAGTCGGCTGCATCCGGGTTGACTTGAATGCCGGGTACAGGGCTGAAACGATTGCTACAAATATGCCGAACATCAGCGCAAAAGTAAAATACTCCATTTTAAACTGAAAATAGACTACGCTCTTGATGGGCATGTCCATATTCTCAATGAACTTCCCGAAATTTATTCCTGTTTTAGTGAAGTACATGGAAACGGCGGCGCCGAAAGCGCCTCCTGTTAAACCCGCAAATACTCCCATGAACGCTGATTCAAGCATGAAGAGGTTAATAATCTTCAGGTTCTTCATGCCCATGGATTTCATCATGCCGATTTCTTTGGTTCTTTCAAATACCGACATGAGCATTGTATTCATTATGGTAGAGC
>JAUXBS010000126.1 GCA_030619245.1 Clostridia bacterium
ATTCAATAGTAATTATTAAGAGGCTGCCCTTCCGCTTCCCGATACCTGGAGATTCTTACTGGAGATTTTTCCTTGATAAAGGGGAACAATATAATTATACTGTTATTCATGAACAAAAAACACCTGCCGTTACTGTTGTTCATCATAACGTTCATCATCTATTCTTATACGTTAATGCCCGGCACCGGGTATTCCGGGGATTGCGCGAAGTTCCAGTTTTCAAGCAGGGTGCTGGGAGTAACGCACACCCCGGGCTATCCGATGTATTCCCTTATAAGCCACATATTCCACTGGATTCCGATAGGCACCGTTGCTATGAGGATTAACCTCATGTCGGCTTTTTTCGCCTCTGTCACTGTCCTGCTGTTATTTTTTATTATAAAAAGGATAACGGGCAACAGTGCCGCGGCGTTTGTTACAGGCATGCTTTTTGCTGTTTCCCGCACGTTCTGGTCGCAGGCGGTCGTGGCGGAAGTGTACACGTTGAATTCCGCGTTGATAGCAGCGGTAATCCTGAGCCTGCTCAAGTGGGACGGGGAAAAGGACGCCAGGTACTTCTTCCTGGCATGTTTTATTTATGCCATGAGTTTCGCTCATCACCTCACCATGATACTGCTCGTGCCAGCGATACTTTACTTCATAATCACAACCGATTACAGGATTGTCCTGAAACCGGCCAACCTTGCCCTGTGCGCGGGATTCTTTGTCCTTGCAGCGCTGCAGTATTCCTATGTTTTCCTCAGGACGTACAGTAATGCCAGCTACGTTGAGATGTGGGCTTATAACCTCAAGGATTTCATGTGGTGGATAACCGGAGGACAGTTCAAAGAAAAGATGTTCTCACTAACCTTAGGTGAACTGCTCTTTGACAGCGTCCCCTTCTATATAATACACCTGAAAAACCAGTTCCATTTCGTAGGAATGGTTGCCGGGCTTGCGGGAGCCTGCATTTTAATCAGGGACAGGTTAAGACTTTCGGTTTTTTTCCTCCTGCTGTTTTTCGGTAATCTTTTATTCACCCTGAATTACGGGATAGGGGATATATTCGTTTTCTTCATACCGTCCTTCCTGGTATTTGCCGTTTTTATAGGAATTGGGCTTGATTCATTGTATAAAAAAATACTCTCACTTCAAACCGTAACGAAAGGCATGAGGATAAGCGCTTTCGCGGTACTGTCAGTTATACTGCTTGTTGCGGGATTCTCCGGCAATTACCATGTGGCAAATCAGAGGGGAAACACCTGGTCTGATGAGTTTACCGGTTTCATGCTGGATAATGTGAAGGATAACAGCATCATATTGGCTCCTACCTATGCCTGGGGCCAGAATTTTCTTTACAAACTCATAGGAGAGAAGAAGAGAAAGGGGAACAATATACTCGTTCACTGGTACTGGCATACTTCGGCAATACTTAAGTCATACCCGGAATACGCGCTTAACGGTTCCATGGACGTACCGGAAGCGGAAAAGTTCAGGAACAGCTTCGGGGACAGGGATAAAACTGTCAGGTCGCCTTTCGTCTTCGGCAGGGAGGTCCCGAAAGGAAAGTCCCTTTACTTCCATGGGCTGAGCATGAGGGATATAAAAAAAGCTAATATCAACAGCCGGAAAGTTGTCTCAATTAACAGGTGTGGTTATAAAGCCAACTTGTACATGATAGTTAAAAAAGGTGAGGACGTAACCGGGAAAGTCCTTACTCTCAAAGACCCTGCCGGGAGTCTAAAACCTTCGGGCAGGATGAGTAAGATGACTAAGAAGTTTCACCGTAAGGGAACGCTTGAGATAAACTTCTCTCCCGCTTCAAGGGGTTTTCTTAAGGACGGCTGGTCCCGGACGGAGCTGAGCGAAGGCGATTTCCTTTTCTCCTGGGCAGACAGTACAGAGTCAACGCTGGCAATACCCATGGAAGAACCGGGGGAATACAGTTTAGCGCTCAAAGTAAAACCTTTTGCTTATGATAATTCACCGGTACAGTCCATAAAGTTGTACGTTAATAACAGGTACGTTGATGAAGCGGTATTGTCATGCGAGTGGAACAGGCATGAGTTCTTTATCCCACCTGAATGTTGGAAAACCGGGTGGAATACCGTGAGGTTTAAGTACAATTACATGGCAAGCCCCGTTGAAATTACGGATGATAATGACCTGAGAGACCTTTCGGTGGCTTTTGCTTATATCAGGTTTGACAGGCAGGATTGAATCATTTCTTACTGAATTTTATCCATTCAAACGCCGCGGCAAGTTCCCTTCGGTCCGGCATCCCGGACACCTCAAGCGGAGAATCGGTATACTTATAAATGAATTTAATAATGTTGTTATCCCTTTTTATATACCCTTCCGAGATAACCAGCGGGTAATTCTTCCATCCGTCAGAGAGTACGACATCGGCGCACTTTTTCCCGTTAATAAACATTTCAAGGGTCTGCTGCCTGCTCCCTCGGGAGTAAGGCCTTGCCCGGAAACACATGCCGTACCTGCCGGTTTTACTAAACGGTACTATAATGGAAGAAGACTTCCCGTTAGCCCAGCAGAAAGGCGTACCCTGCTCATTGTATTCCACCCGCGACCACCCGTGGCTCAGGTAACGCCTGTCCGAATAGCCGAAATTAATCCTGATAGACCCGGTTACGCCCGATATTATATCCTTGAGGGCGCGCCTGTTTCTGTTTACAGGATAGATTTCCACATACCTTGAACCAATCACATTATCCGACGGTTTTGATATCACCTTATAAAGCTCCTGGTTGAGTCCCCTGCATGTAAGCGAAAGAACCTTCCGGGAAGGTATGCCCGCTTTATTAAACGCCTTCCTGTCTTCCTTGTGGAAATATATATTCATGTTCCTGAGCGTACCGGGCGGGAGCAGGCGCGGATACCCCCCGGTTACGCCTTTTAGCGGGATACTCTCAAGTAAAACCGTATCATCCCCGGAAAGTGAAGCTGACAGGTACGGGGTAAGCCGGTCAACCGGGTCCCAGCACCACAGGAGGGACATACCATCATCCCGCCTTTTTCTTTCCCCGATGAGTTTATACAGGTAATACTGGGTATAGTTGTATTCCGATGTAATTATTACGCTGTTCTCCTCAACTTCATCAAGTATTGCATTGGTAAATCCATCCATGCTAACGTTTTTGCTCTGGTCAATGGCCGTGTAGTTTGAAAGCATGACAAGAACAGGCAGAAGAATGAACGTTCCCTTTACAACGCGCCTTATCATCCTGTTTTTACGAATGAAACTTACGGCATTCAAGCCGTTCATGCCAGCTCCGGCAAAAATGGCAAACACAAGAAAAGCGGGGATATAGTATGAATCAATATCCGGGATGTTGTAGTTTAATGCATAAAAAATGTATGCCAACGCTGTCAATGCTAAGAATATTGCATACTTCAGCCTGTCCCTCAGGAGCAGGCACATGCCGGCAAGCCCGAGGATATAACCTGTAATCGTGAACTGGCCGGACAATAAAACGATGAAAGCGGGCAATCTTTGGGAAATGAGCTGCCGTGCGGTAAAAGAAAACATCTGGCTCTTGAAATGTCCCCCTGTAAACATCCTTATAAAATCCCCTAAACTGCTTACGCGCATTTCAAGGTACGCTCCCGTGTTCATGGACCTTATAAATACGTAAGCGTATAATAGAATCCCGAATGCGAGCATCCCCGCAAAGATACCCGGGGTTTTTCCGTTTATCAGCGCTTTATGATCCGTGTCAAGCGCGATAAACAGTACTGCGGGTATCAATAATACTGTTGTAAGGTGATTGCCGAGCCCCAGGGAAAACAGGAACAAAGCGAGCCAGAGATAATTAATCCGCCCGCTCTGGCGCCATACCGTGAGCATAAGTATTACCATGGCAACCAGGAAACAGTTCAGGGTGTAAACTTCCGCTATAACCGACTGTGACCAGAATACCCTTGAAAAACCGAAGAGCAGGGAAGACACCGCGGCTGTGAAGTTAACTCCGCCAATCTTCTTGATTATAAGGAAGAGCGCGAACAGCGTAGCTGCCGCAAAAAACGCGGACATAAGGTTAGCCCTGAAGGCAAGTGAGCCTACAGGTATCCTTGAGAACACATTATTGATTATAATATAAAGGGGATAACCGGTAGGGTAAGAAGCGCCCAGCGTCCTGCCAAAGAACCCGAACCTTGCGGAGTCGCCCCAGCCGCCGATACCTGGCATGAGAGTCATCAGGTAAACGATAAAGGCTGCCGCGGAACAGGCAAACGCGTATAAAAATTCCTTCCTTACTGTCTTATTCATGTCAGGTCATTTCCCGCGCTCATTATCCTTCCCCTTTAGCCAGCCTTCCTAAAACAACCACCATTGCCAGCATTAACCAGAACAACAGGCTTATTGAATGCTCACCGAGGAAGTAATCGAAGGTCCCGTGCGTCATGAAGGCGGTATAGCAGCCTGTTATTCCCACAAGCATACCACCGGTATTCTCTTTACCCGCAGCCTTCAGCGCTTCCAGCGCCTTCCTGAACCCGGCAATAACCAGCAGGATAAAGACCGCCATTCCCGGTATACCCAGACCTGAGCCCATCTCAAGGGGAGTGCTGTTGCTGTTATGGCTGGGAACTCCATTTATTATCCTCATGGTGGATGACGGCGCGCCTTCGGCATAATCCCTGGCATAAGCGAACCTGAAATTGTCAGGCCC
>JAUXBS010000241.1 GCA_030619245.1 Clostridia bacterium
ACGGTATAATAAAGGTAGCAGGCGGTTTAAAAAAAGAAGGGGAAAAATGGCAATTACAATTAAAGATGTTGAGTATGTTGCAAAGCTTGCCCGGCTGAAGCTGACGGATGAGGAAAAGGAGAAGTATTCGAAACAACTGGGCGATATACTGAACTATATTAATAAATTAAATGAAATTGATACCTCCGATATTGAACCAACCTCACATGTAGTATCCGTTTCAAATGTATTTCGTGAGGACAGGGTAAAACCGTCACTGTCCCGCAAGGAAATCCTGTCAAATGCCCCGGAAAAGGAAAAGGGTTTCTTTAAGGTTAAAAAGATAATAGAGTAGTTTTGTGAATCAAACCGCAGGTTGAGATTTCAATTAAGGAAGTATTATTTCAACTGTTTCGGGCATGATTTCTATTTTTACGGGGAGTTTCATTCCGATTTCCTCTGCATCGGCATGGATGGGGAGCTTGTATTCAGAAGTGATTTCCATCTTCCTGGATTTAAGGCTTGTCACATCACTGAAACCTTCATAATTTCCCAGGGTAAGGCCTGCAAGGTAACGGATTATGTCGGTTTTCTTTCCGCCCTTTAACAGCCGGATGTGAAGGTACCCGTCGTTAATTTCCGCGTTCTCTGCCAGTTTTGTATTCTTGGAGGCGTAGGAGCTTATGTTTGAGACTATGAGGTTGCAGCCCTCACATATGATATCACCGGTTTTAACGGAGCATTTCCCGGGTGAGTAGGTGAAGAGCCCGAAGATTCCCATGAGCAGGTGGGCCATCATTCCGCCAAGATTTCTTTTTATGAAACTGTATTTATTAACAAGCCGGATTACGTGGACATCAAAACCAATCCCCGCCCAGCAAATGAAGTAACGGGTACCGGAGCCGTTATCTATCCTGCCGAGGTCAACCTTTACTTTGTTTTTGTTGAGGATGGTTCTGCATGCTCCGGCAATATTCCCGGGGATACCGGCTGACAGGGCAAAGACATTCATTGAGCCCGCGGGGATTATCCCCACCGGAAGGGAAGTCCCTGACAGGAGCATGCCGTTAATCACTTCGCTGAGGAAGCCGTCACCGCCTGCGGATACGATGATATCATGGCCGCCTTCTTTTATCTGCCGTGATATGTACTGTAAGTCATTCGGTTTTGTTGTTCCGCTCAGGGTAAGGTTGTTACCTCTGCCCAGGAGTTCTTTTACTGTTGAGAGTTTTTTTATTTTTGACAGGGGATTATAGAATAACAGGATGTTCATATGAATCTCTTTTTGTTTATGTTGATTTAATTGCTGTCTTTTGGTATTATTCTATGAATCAGACACTGGACTGGTATTATAAGCGGGGGTCAGGTCTCGACATTTAACAAAATATGGCAATAAGCAATTTTAATTAACATGCTTGATTAATGGCTGTTAAATAATTGCTCGATCAATTCAGCTTTTGTAAAATGTAGAGACCTGACCACAAGCGAATTATAGTGTCTGATTCATAGAGTATTATTCTATTTGAAATACAATGAAAAGTCAATTATAATTACATAAAAAATATATTTTTGTGAAAGGAGACTGCAATGCCAAAGAAAATACTTGTAGTGGATGATGAAAAGGAGCTTTGCGAGTCAATAAGATTTGCTCTGGACTCCGAAGGCTATGAGGTATGCGCTGTCTTAAACGGCATGGAGGCCATGAATAAACTGGATGATTTTTCTCCGGATTTGATTGTTCTTGATTTGATGATGCCAGTGATGAACGGGCTTAAGGTATGCAAGAATGTAAGGGAGAACCCGCTCTATGAGAAACTTCCCATACTGATGCTTACCTGTGTGGATAATAAGGAGGCGCAGTTAAAGGGGTATGAACTGGGGGTTGATGAGTACATGATAAAACCCTTTGGTGTGTGGGAACTGATAGCCAGGGTAAAGATACTGCTGGACCCGCGCCGCGCCGATGATATAAAAATAAAATGAAATGATTTCCTTTCTGAATAATGATGAAAACATTAACAGGGTTTGCGGCAGTATAGCCGCAGGGAAGAGGAATATTCCCGTTTCAGGGCTGTGGGGCGGCGCCAGGGCGCTTTTCACGCTTGCCCTGAGGGAGAGGCTTTCAGGCCCGATAATGGTGATTTCCGAGAGGGAGGATGACTCCGAATCGCTCAGGGACGATATCCGGGCGCTGTCTCCTGAAGGCGCGGAGGTTCAGACCGATGTTTTCTACCAGGACCTGCCTGAACAGATATTGACAGCGCTGTCCCGCCTGTGTTCGCAGGGCAACAGCGGTACCATTCTTTTTACCACGATAGCATCGATTCAGATGCGGATTATTTCCAGGGATAACTTTTTTAAGAGTTCATTTAATATAAAAACCGGGCAGGCCGTTGACTACGATGAGTTGATACTTAACCTTTCTTCCGCGGGTTATGACAGGGTTGATATGGTGGGCCAGCCGGGTGATTTCAGTGTGCGGGG
>JAUXBS010000065.1 GCA_030619245.1 Clostridia bacterium
CGCATACCCGGGATTTATTCTTATTACCCTGTCAAAATCAACTATTGCCCTGTCAATAATTCCCTGCTTCATATAGGCGATACCACGGTTATTCAAGGGTACTACCAAATCCGCATTCACCTTCAAAACCTCAGACCACAAGGTTATGCCATCCTTCCATTCCGCATTACGTTTCAGCGTGAGCATTGAAAACATAATGACTATCACAGCCAGGAAAACCGGCAGAACATTCCTGCGAAACCCGGCAGGAGCCCATTTAAACAATAACATCACTGCCGCGGCAAGCAGGCCCAGCCCCGGAAGGTAAAGCCTGTGTTCGTTCATTATGATTTGAAGCGGCAATACGGTGGAGGTCGGTATCAGGATGATAAAAAACCATAGAATAAAGAATGAAACCTTTTTTGATGTCCTTGATATTTTTATGCTGAATAATATAACCAGCGCTATTATACAAAAAGCGCCTATTACCCTGAGATCAACAACACTCTTTGACAGGGGAAAACAATGGTATATTGAAAGGCCTTCCGGAAATATAATCAATTTCAGGTATTCAATAAACACCCTGAATTGGGTTATTAAATAGCTGAACATACCTGCCCTGTCAGGGGAATGAAATTCCTTAAATACTCCCTGGGCAAACACCCTGACAATCAAATACAGCAGTGTGACCAGGATGAACGGCGAATGATACTTCCTGAGGTTCTTAAGAATACTGCTCTTCCTGAAATCCGAGATAAAATACCAGTCCGCAAGCATCAGTACCAGGGGCAGTGTAATGGCATTTTCCTTGCTCATAAGAGCCAGTATGTACGCAGCCACTGAAAACAACAGCCAGCCCGGCTTTGCTCCTGACAGGCATTTAATAAAGAATATCACAGCCAGCAGGTAAAAAAACGCCGCCAGGATAACAGACCTCTGCCAGATATAATTAACGGCCTCCGTGTTCACGGGGTGAACGGCAAACAACAGGGAAATAAAGAATGCCGGTAAAAATACATCCCCTTCTTCCGGGAGCGTTTTTTTTAAAGGCGCTTCCGCGCCGTACAGCATGATAATAAGCACGTACACCAGCACTGCGCAGGCAGTATGAAACAATATATTTACCGTATGATACCCGGCAACATCAAGCCCGCCTAACTTATAGTTCAAAGCAAAGGAAGTCATTACCAGGGGCCTGTACGCGGTTTTTAATACCTCGGAAGCCCCCGCTGACTTTAAAGGGCCGGTAAAGAATAATGGTATGTTTCTTACATCCCTTATGAAACTGTTCTTTACTATAGTACTGTTATCGTCATAATTAAAGTCATTGTTTAAGGTGTTGGAATAGACAGCGAGCGACAGGAGGATTATCAGTATAACCTGATAATATTTTATCCTTCCCGGCTTGCCGGAACCTGATGTTATTCCTGTGTTTTTTTCTTTATTCATTATTTAACATTATAACATATATTATCATTCATATAAAACAAGAAAATGCGGACAGGAATAAGGCTAAGAAAGGTTAAAATATTTGAGAAGGGAAAATGCGGACAGAAAAATAGGTTGACGGTCATTAAGCGAATATAATTCATAATAATTCCAAGCATTGCTTCGCTTTGTTAACTCATCAACCTATTTTTTCCTGTTAACTTACCAGGCTGAAAATCTTACACCTTTGGTGTCGGTACCATCCACGTTCACCATCACATCACCGGTTGTCGTGCTGTACATCCAGCCAGTGGTACTATCCGGAACTGAACCAAGCGTTTCAGTAGCCGTATTATCTCCCCCGTAGCCACCCATGACTTTCCTTATAGGAATTTCGCTCAGGTACTTTGCTGCGCTTGCTGCATCATCCAGGATTGAACACATGCCTGCCAGTGTAGCCGGCCAGAGACCTTCGTTGTCAGCATAGTAAATACTGAGAGCGCTCCTGATTGCTCCGAGTTTTCCCTTCGTTGCGCCTTCATTTGATTTCCTGATCAGGTTGGCAAAGCGAGGCATTGCCACCGCGGCAAGAATACCGATGATTGCAACAACGATCATCAACTCGATCAACGTAAAACCTTTGTTATTCCTCTTCATTTTGTTTCACCTCCTTTCATTTTTTCCTACACAGGCTTATGCCTGCTTTCAATATAAATTCTATCACAGGATACCTGAATAGTCAAGTAATTTTTTTGTAACACCTACATATCTCCCGCCATTTCTCCCATCTGGAACATCGGCAGGAACAATGCCACGACCATCCCCCCGACAACTATACCAAGCACCACTATAATAATCGGCTCAATCATTGCAGTTAAGCCATCCACCGCCTGGTCAACTTCCGTATCATAAAAATCAGCTATTTTCGCAAGCATCGTATCCAGGTTACCGGTCTCCTCCCCCACTGATATCATTTGCGTAACCATGGGGGGGAATACTCCGCTCTTCTTTAACGGGTCTGAAATTCTTTCCCCTTCCCTTATGCTTTCCTTCGCATCGTTTATCGCAATTTCAAGAACCTTGTTCCCGGCTGTCTTCGCAACTGTCTCAAGAGCCTGAAGTATGGGAACCCCGCTTTTTATGAGGGTACCGAACGTCCTGGTGAATTTAGCAACGGCAACTTTTTTCAGCAGCATCCCGAAAACCGGCAGTTTCAGCATGAAACTGTCTATTTGAAACGCCCCTTTATCTGTTTTCTTGTACGCCCTCAATCCGAATACTCCGCCAACCCCCATTAGTATTATTAACGGCAGGGCTTTAATGAAATTCTCGCTGACAGATACCAGAATCCTGGTAGGAAGCGGCAATTCCTGCCCGAACCCCCCAAACATTATAGAGAACTTCGGGACAACCACAGCAAGCACGAAACCGACTATGCCGAACATGGCAATCATAATCACTACAGGATAAGACATCGCGGATTTTATCTGTCCCTGCAGTTTTTGCGCGGACTCCATATACTCCGACAGCCGTTGAAGGATAACGTCAAGAATACCGCCGACCTCACCCGCCCTTACCATGCTGACGTAAAGGGTCGTGAACACTTTAGGGTGTTTTTCCATCGCATCGGCTATGGTAATTCCTGATTCTATGTCCTCCCTTATCTTGCCTATAACTTCCTTAAAAGGAGGGCTGTCTATCTGGTCATACATTATTGACAGCGATTGGACTATGGGTACACCTGAATTGACCAGCGTTGAAAGCTGCCTGCTGAATATAACGATATCCTTTCTTTTGACTTTAGGCTTCAACAGTTGAAACTTCCCGCCCCCGCCTTTGGTCTCGGATATTTCAAGTATAATGAATTTCTGTTCCCTGAGCTTGGTGACCACCGACTGCTGGTCCGCGGCTTCAAGCGTACCTTCCAGGACATTTCCCTGGACGCTTCTTACCTTATACGCATATTTCATTTTTATCTCCTGCTATACGGATTTATACAAACTTAGCGCCCCATTTGGACCGCAATGGAATATTTCATGAACACACCTGTTTATTTCTTGCCGTACCCGCTATTCTGCCCGCCAATACCGCCGGGTACCTTCCCCCCTCCCTTGAACAGCCTGTCCAGTTCCTCGGGGTCGGAGCTCTGGGCTATTGCCTGCGCGTAAGTGATAAGGTTTTTCGTTGTTAACTCATACAAGCTTAAATTCATCGTCTGCATTCCGTACCTCCCGCCTGACTGCATAGCCGTTGGTATCTGTTCTGATTTCATGTCGCGTATCATGTTTCTTATACCGGGAGTCATCTTCAGTATCTCTATAGCCATACACCTGCCCTGCCCGCTCGCCTTTGAAAGAAGCCGCTGGGACAGAACGCCTTCAAGCACAAAAGACAGCTGTGAACGAATCTGCGACTGCTGGTGCGGGGGGAAAACATCTATTACCCTGTTTATTGACTGAATGGCATCAATGGTATGCAGGGTCGCAAAAACAAGGTGTCCTGTTTCCGCTATGGTCAGGGTAGCTTCTATCGTTTCCAAATCACGCATTTCCCCTATCAATATTATGTCAGGGTCCTGACGGAGGACGTGCTTCAAGGCAATTTTAAAACTATCGGTATCCGCTCCGATTTCTCTCTGGTTTACCACGCATTTCTTATGATGATGCACGTATTCAATAGGGTCCTCTATCGTAACAATATGGCTTGTCCTGTTCTCATTAAGGTAGTTTATCATTGAAGCAAGGGTCGTGGACTTCCCTGAACCTGTAGGGCCGGTAACCAGGACGAGGCCTGAATGCAGTTTCATGAAATCATAAATGACCGCAGGCAGTCCCAGTTGTTCAAAAGTCATGAAATAATTGGGCACCGCCCTCAATGAAGCGCCAACCACTCCCCTCTGCCTGAAAACGTTCATTCTGACCCTGCCAATGCCCTTGAGCCCGAACGACAGGTCAAGTTCATTATGGGATTCAAAGTGGCTCTTCTGCTTATCCGAAAGCAGGCTGTAAATCAGGTTCTGGCATTGTTCCCTGGTAAGCTTCTCATACTCCGTTGGAATGAGCTCCCCGTCTATTCTTAATACCGGAGCGCTGTTTACCGTCAGGTGCAGGTCCGAGGCGTTTTTTTTCATCATCATTTCCAGCAGTTCACTGATCGTTACCATAAAGTTCTCCTTTACTCCTGTATTATCGGTTTACTTTTTATTTCCTGAAATTCTGGCTCTTCACCGGTATCTGTGGGGCGGCTATTCTTCATCTTCAACGGTTAACCTTAACACTTCCTCTACGGTGGTCGCCCCTGAAAGCATCTTTCTTATTGCCGCCTCCCTCAGGCTTACCATGCCTGTTTCCCTTGCTGCCTTCCTGATTTCAATAGTTGATTTCCCCTGCAGGATAAGTTTCCTTATTCTATCATTCATCTCCATAACTTCATAACAGGCAAGCCTCCCCTTGTAACCCGTATTACTGCATTTGTCACAACCCTTTCCCCTGTAAAGATTTACCTTCTTCTTTCCTTTAAACAATTCCTTGCTGGCGCCGAGGCTTTCCAGGTATTCCGTAGATATCTCATAAGGTTCCTTGCAGTCTTTACATATCACCCTTGCCAGGCGCTGGGCAATAACCATAACAACCGTGGAAGTTATCAGGAAGGGTTCTATTCCCATATTCAGCATACGCGTCACGGAGCCCGGGGCATCATTGGTATGGAGCGTTGATAATACCAGGTGCCCTGTAAGGGCAGCATTAATGGCTATCTCACCCGTTTCAATGTCCCTTATCTCACCGACCATGATTATATCCGGGTCCTGCCTTAAAAATGACCTCAAGCCGGACGCGAATGTAAAACCAATATCAGGCCTGACCTGCACCTGGTTGATTCCGGGAAGAACGTATTCAACGGGGTCTTCAATAGTATTAATATTCTTATCGGGAAAATTCAACGTTGAAAGAGCCGAGTAAAGAGTGGTTGATTTACCCGAACCGGTCGGCCCTGTTACAAGTATAATCCCATAGGGCGCGGCAATGCATTTATTAAATACAGCCAGTGTATCCGGCTCAAATCCAAGTTTGTTCAGGTCAAGGCACAAATTGGAGGAATCCAGGATACGCATGACTATTTTTTCGCCAAAAGAAGTCGGGCATACCGACACACGGAAATCTATTTCCCTCCCAATGACTTTAATCTTTATGCGGCCGTCCTGCGGTATTCGCCTCTCGGCAATGTTGAGTCCTGACATGATTTTAAAACGTGAAGCTATGGCATTCTGCAGTTTTTTCGGGGGAGAGTTCACTTCATGGAGAACACCGTCTATACGGTAACGCACCCTCAGTTTTTTTTCATAAGGTTCAATGTGTATATCACTTGCCTTTGCCTTCACCGCGCCGGAGATTATAAGGTTGCAAATTCTTATAATAGGAGCCTCCTCGCCTGCCGCCGCAAGCATTGCCAGGTCCTCCTCTTCCTCTTCCTCTTTCAGCACTTCCAGGTTCCCATCATCCCCGGGTTCGCTCATCTCCTTTATGATATCATCCATTGAACCTTTTACACTGTAATATTTCTCAATAGCGTTCTTAATCTCCGTTTCAGACGCAATAACGGGGTTGATTTCACAACCGGTCATCAGGCGCAGGTCATCCGTCGCAAAAACGTTCAGGGGGTCATTCATTGCAATGGTAAGTATACTACCCTCCTTGCTTATTGGTATGAGGGTTTGATGCCTCACGACGTTTTCAGGCACACTCCTTATTACATCCGGCGATATCTCTCCGTACTCCGATAAACTTACATACGGCACCCCGCACTGCTTGCCAAGGAATGCAAGAAGCACGTCCTCTGTGATGTATCCAAGGGCTATCAACGCCTCTCCCAGTTTGATACCATTCTCCTTCTGCTCCTGGAGGGCTTTCTTAAGTTGTTCCTTGCTTATAATCCCAACCTCTGTAAGGAGGTCTCCCAGTTTTTTCCTGGCTACAACGTCCTTTTGCTTTGCCATTATATAGGTTCCTCATGACAACTTCTGCCTGGTTACTGAACTGCTGTTACAGCTACGGAATTAACAATATCCTCAACGCTACAGCCTCTTGACAGGTCATTAACCGGCTTTGCAAGCCCCTGGAACACAGGGCCGGTTGCCTCCGCTCCCGCAAGCCGCTGGACTATTTTATATGAGATATTCCCGCTGTTCAAGTCAGGGAAAATTAAAATATTCGCATTACCCGAAAG
>JAUXBS010000209.1 GCA_030619245.1 Clostridia bacterium
AAGGAAAGCCTTGATGTCATGGCTGTTCTGGGAGATGGAAGCAACCCTATGGTCCTGGAACAAATAACAGAAGAAGATAATGATTTGATTATAGCTGTAACGGCGAATAATCAGGTTAATACTGTAAGTTGCCTGATTGCGCGCCAGTATGGCGTCCCCAGATGCATTGTAAGAATAAACCATCCGGATCACCTGGTAAACCCCCTTTTAATGGATGAGAAGGAAATACGCCTCATTTATCCCCAGCAGATTATTGCCAACGAATTAACGAGACTGGTAAGTAATTATAATGTGACAAATTTGAATACTTTTGGGCAGGGCAGGGTAGAGATACTAAAGTTCAGGGTTAATGGTAACAGCCCGGTTATTGGGAAATCTCTTGATAAAATAATATTACCGCAGTCCTGGATATTTATATCAATTATAAGGAAGAATAATGTAATTATTCCTCATGGTAATACAGTCATACAGCCGGGGGATTCGGTAATAGCCATGGGCACTGCGAAATCAAGGGTAAGCATGGAGAAGTACATGGATACGTCAGTAGGACAGGTTAAGAGGGTCGTAATCCTTGGCGGGAGCAATATAGGAATGTACCTTTCCCGCAGGCTTGTGAAACAGAATGTTTCAGTAAGAATAATTGAGAAGGACCCGCTTAAAGCGGAGAAATTGGCGGAGGAACTGCCTGAAGCGCTATTGTTCCAGGGTGACGGAACGAACGGGGAATTACTCAAGGAGGCAGGAGTTCATAAGGCCGGTTATTTTATTGCCCTGACAAAAGACGATGAGGTGAATATACTTGGCGCGCTTATGGCAAAAGATATGGGGAGCAGAAAGGTTGCTGTTATATCAAGGAAGCCCCAGTATAACAGCGTTATAAAGAGAATTGGCATTGATGACGTTGTAAGCTCATTGATAATAACGGTAAAGGAAATCCTGCAGTTCGTTGGGAAGGGGGATATTTTTTCAACTGCCCTGATAGAAGACGGTAAGGCAAAACTGGTTCAGTTAATAGCAACGAAAAACTCAAGCGCGGTAAAGAAACCATTGAATAAAATACAGTTTCCTCCTGATTCGCTTGTCGGGCTTATCGTCAGGGGGGATAGCGTGATAATCCCGAAGGGTACGGAGCAAATAAAGATAAACGACAAGGTGATACTGGTTGCCTTACCGGGGAATATTAAAAAGATAGAGAAGTTGTTTAAATGAATATAGTTGTTGTGATACATTTTATAGGGACATTTTTAAAATACCTGGGATTGTTGATGGGGCTGCCCCTGTTATGTTCTTTGATATACGGAGAAGGAGACTGGGTTGCTTTTATAATACCCATTATGATAGCAATCATTACCGGGTTTATACTGAAGAGAGCGACGAAATCTGATGATGAGATAGAACTGGGGCCAAGGGAATGTTTTGCGATAGTTGGCTTCAGCTGGCTGATAGCCGCCATAATAGGTTCTATCCCGTATATGCTTGCGGGGACATTTGAGCATTTCTATGATGCTCTGTTTGAATCCATGTCGGGATTTACCACGACAGGGGCAACCGTGCTGGTTAATATAGAGGCGCAGACGCACGGGATACTGTTCTGGAGGGACTTCACTCACTGGCTTGGCGGTATGGGTATCATAGTTCTTGCGATAGCAGTGCTTCCTGCGTTGAACGTGGGGGGGATGAGGCTTTTAAGCGCTGAATCGCCGGGTCCTACTGCAGAGAAGCTAAAACCAAGGATTACCTCCACCGCAAAGTCACTGTGGGTGGTTTATATCATTCTTTCGGCGGCAGAGGTCATATTCCTGATGCTGGCGGGCATGCCGCTTTTTGAGTCGCTGTGCCACATGTTTGGGACCATGGGTACCGGAGGGTTTTCAACAAAGGCAGCCAGTATAGGCGCGTATAACAGTCCCCTCATTGAGGGAATAATCGTTGTATTCATGTTTCTTGCGGGGGCAAATTTCGTGCTTCATTATTACAGCCTGCGCGGGGATTTCAGCAAGGCATTAAAAAACAGTGAATTCAGGTTTTACTGTATGGTGATTGGAGTCTGTATAGTGCTGGTGACATTGAATATCTGGAAGAGCGTGTATGACGGCTTTTTTTCTTCAATCCGCTATGCGGTATTTCAGGTTGTTTCAATTACAACTACAACGGGATACACGACAGCGAATTTTGATGCCTGGCCTTCCTTTTCAAGGGGGCTTTTATTGATGTTGATGTTCGTAGGGGGCTGCGCGGGGTCAACAGGGGGCGCCATGAAGAATATAAGGGTGATGATAATGCTGAAGAAGGGATACCTTGAATTATTTCACATGATAAAACCAAATGCGGTACTTCCTGTGAGGGTGGGGAAAGATCCCGTCAGTAAGCAGATAGTGTCCGAGGTAATGGGTTTTTTCCTTTTGTATATGTTGTTGTTTGTGTTAGCGTCGCTTTTTATGATGTTTATAGGGATAGAGTTAGTTACGGCAATTACGTCAGTAGCCGCAACAATAGGAAATATCGGACCCGGCCTTAATATGGTAGGAGCGACACAGAATTATGCATGGGTACCGATACCGGGGAAGTGTGTCTTGACTGCCTGTATGCTCCTGGGCAGGCTTGAGTTATTCACTGTTCTTGTTTTATTAGTACCGGCATTCTGGAGGGAATAATGGAGATAAATATAGAAAAGAAGGCAGAAGGACTGAAAAGCGAATTCAAGATGGAAATCAGTAATGCGATGAGTTTTGAAGAAGTTGAAACCATAAGGGTGAAATACTTTGGAAAGAAAGGGAGTTTTACGGTTTTGTTAAGGGATATAGGGAACCTTCCGCAGGAGCAAAGAAAAGAAATAGGGAAGATTATCAATGAGTCAAGCAGTGAGGCAACAAAGATATTTGAAGAACGGAAGAAAAAG
>JAUXBS010000212.1 GCA_030619245.1 Clostridia bacterium
CCTGCCACGGTGCCAAGAAAAGGCCCGAACCCCCTCATGATGTAATAGTAATCACCCCCGGCCTTGGGCATCGCAGTCGTAAGCTCTGCCTTGCTTAACAGGGTGGGGATACAGAATATCCCGGCAAGTATATAGGAAACAATAACAGCAGGGCCCGCCTTTTGAAATGCAAAACCCGGAAGTATGAACAACCCCGAACTGATCATCGCCCCGGTGGCAACACAGATGATTCCCAGAAGCGACAGTTCCTTCTTTAATCCATCTTTCATTTTTTTATCCCTCGTATTATTTCCGTAAAACGGCCCGTCCACCTTATATTATCAAATATTTTATCATTTTCAATGTATTTATAATCACTGTAAAGGGCGCCAAGCGCCATATAGCCCTTGCTGTTGAACTAACTCTTTCTCCCCTTCAGGGGAGAGGGTATGTTTTATTATCATTCAAACTGCCTGATTTGCTCATAATTGTTTTTCGCTTCAGGCAGGTCAGGATTTATTTCAAGAGCCCTTTTAATCTCCTTTATTGCTTCCTTCTTCATCCCCTTACCCCAGAAGGCAACTCCCAACCCGTTATGCGCCGTGGCAAAACCAGGATCAATTTCTATTGCCTTCCTGTAAACCTTCAGCGCTTCATCGAACCTTGATGTATTGTTGTACACAACCCCAAGATTGTTATACGCGTCCACTAATTCAGGGTCCATTTCTATTGCCTTTTTGTATGCTGCTATGGCCCTGCCTGTCATTCCTTTCGCAGAGTACAGCTCTCCTATTGAAACCCGGGCCCTTGCATAATCCGGTTTTATCTCCAGCACCCTGTTGAACTGCCGGAGCGCTTTTTCATAATTACCCTTACTCACCGCAACAGCGCCCAGGTTGAAATAGCCTTCAAAGTAATCCGGGTCTGTCTGCACGGATCTCTCAAACTCCCTTACAGCTTCCTCTTCCCTTCCCAGGCCAAGGTATATACAGCCAAGGTTATTATGCGTCTTGGAATGGCCGGGATTCACCTTCAGCACACCCTTGTATCCCTTTATCGCCTCTTCATACATGCCCCTCTTATGCTCCGCTTCGGCAGCGTTGAACCTTATTTCATCGGCATAGTACCGGGTATTCTTTATTCTTTCATAAATCTCCCTGGCCTTTTCGAGGAACCCGGATTTCTCATAAGCCATAGCAAGGTTGTTGTGGGCAATCGCATAACCCGGCCTTAACTCAATAACCTTTTCGAACTTCTCTATTGCCTTTTCATACTCACCCCGCCTTAAATACTCAAGCCCCAGCCCGTTAATTGACCTGTAACTCCCCGGATTGCATTCAAGGGTGCTTGAACACAGATTAAAATCATTCCTCCAGTCAACATTGCGGTTAACGGACACATAACAATAAGCAAGAATCAACAACCCGGTAAAAACCGCGGTTGATTTTCCAATCCATTTCACTTCTGACCCGTACAGCTTACCTGCCAGCAGCGCAAGAACCGCGTAAAACCCTATTGACGGAATGTACATGAACCTTTCCGCAACGAGCACATCCTGCAGCGGAATCAAATTAGATACGGGAATCAATGTAATGAAGAACCAAAAAACAAAGAAAGAGATTGTCCTGGATTTTCTGAATAACCTGATTCCGCAAACCACCATTGCCCCCGTCAACGCCAGGGAACCTAACACCCTGATATCAAACAAACCCGCAGCGGGGGTAAAAACAGGTTCCGCGCATATTTTAACCGGCGCCAGCAGCAGCCATGCGTAGTAAGCAATGGCTTTAAACATGGTCAACACAGCTGTATAGACACTGCCTCCCGCGAATTCGTTCTGTCCGCTCAGCCTCCCTAACACACTGCCCCTTAACAGGACATACAGAATGCTGACGACGAAGAAGGGCGCATAAAGCTTCACCCTCCTCCTGAGCCTGTTTTTTCCGTCCAGGAAAAAGAAATCATAGAGTATCAGCATTACCGGTACCATTATTGCCATTTCCTTGCCAAACAATGCTACCGCATAAGAAATTAAAGAACCGGCAAACAAATACTTCTTCCTGTTTAAGGTTTCCCTTCCTCCCGCGCTCATTTTAATCCACAGGAACAATGTCAATAGAAAGAAAAAACCGCATATCAGGTTAGACCTCTGGGATACCCAGGAAACTGTTTCTATCTGAATGGGATGTACTGCGAATAATACAGCCACCAGCAATGACATTACCCTGTTCCTGAGAATAAGGGCCATCAGGAAGTAAAGCATCACGCCGTTTATAATATGCCACAGGACAGATGAAACATGATACCCGCAGGGATTGAGTTTAAATAAAGAATAATCCAGCGCGTATGTAATTGTAGACAGAGGCCTGT
Source organism: Clostridia bacterium (assembly GCA_030619245.1). Lineage (GTDB taxonomy): Bacteria > UBA6262 > WVXT01 > WVXT01 > JAUXBS01 > JAUXBS01. Next base: position 2,350 of record JAUXBS010000212.1, read on the forward strand.
ATATATAAAATTCGCCCTTTGTAGAAAATGACTTAAGTGAAGTAAAGAAGGAAGGAATGTTCCCCAGGTTTCTTATGGAATCGTTTTTTGTTATGAAATGCTTGTCATCATACACAAAACCGTTCCCCAGGGAATTCGCGAATACCGCCACCGTAACCGCAATTATAATAATGACTGCTTGATAATTTTTCATGGGGAATCCCTGTAAGGGGATGGTTCTTTAAAAGGAACCGTCCCCGGAATATTAACCAAACTTGTAGGCCTTTTTTATCTTTTCAATTACCTCCCACCTGCACTTTAATCCCCGCGGGAACTCAACCAGGTCGCCTTTGCCGAATTCAACCTCGCCTTCCGCTGTGGTGACCTTTGCCTTCCCCTCAAGGATGTAACAAATTTCCGTTTCAACATAAGACCAGTCAAATGAACTCGGCTCGCATTCCCACGGGTGCCACTTCTTGATCCCCATTGATTTCACTTCATCTTCCGGGGGTTTTCTTACCTTAATTTCAGACATGAC
>JAUXBS010000244.1 GCA_030619245.1 Clostridia bacterium
TAAAACTGTAACTTCAATAGAGAAGAAAATTTCAAAATTACAGACCAAAGTAAGCAAGTTTGAAAGCAAATTGTCTTTTATCACCAAAGAATCAAAAAAGAAAAAGATAATGGTAAAAATAGATAAAGTTAGGAAAATGATAGCGGAACAAGAGGCACATACAAGCAGGATTCAAAAAAAGATACGCACAAAAATAGAAAGAATGGAGAAGAATATTTCAAAACTTGAACCGTATTAAGCCCCACTCTTTATCTCATCCCCGGTTTCTATATTAAAAATCTTTATTTTAAAACCCTTGTCATTCAAATAAATCATTCCCACCGACTGTTCCCTCTTGCCCATTGAAGGACTGCCGGGATTCAGCAGAACAACCCCTCCCTTTTTCATCAGTTTAGGCTTATGGGTGTGACCGGAAACAAATATATCTATATTCCACTTATTAGCAAGTTCAATCATGTCCTCTTCGGTCATCTTTTTCCCGTGATTTACAAGAATCCTCACGGAATTTATTTGCGCGAAAGCATACGGTGATGCGACCGGGAAGTCGGCAAGAGCCAAGTCAGTTTCAGCATCACAGTTGCCCCTTGCAACAATAAACGGGATTCTTAAACCATTCATCTCCTTTGCCAGTTCATTAATAAACTCACCGGTATCAAAATCCTCAAACAAATCCCCCGCGTGGATTATCATGTCCGCGTCAGCGAAGTATTCTTTCATGACTTTCCGCCATGCCTTCAGCGAACCGTGAGTATCCGATATTACCCCTATTTTCATTCTTTTCTCCGTTATGTTTGTTATTACAAGTCAAATATCTTGCCGGGATTCAGGATATTGTTCGGGTCAAATACCTTCTTTATTGACTTCATGAGTTCAATCTGCCTGTCATCAAGCGATATATTCAGGTATGCTTTCTTAACCGTTCCTATCCCGTGTTCACCGGAAATCACTCCACCCGCCTCTTTGCTGTACCCGTAAAGTTCTTCTTTAATTTTAGCTGCCTTTTCCTTCAGCCCCTCGTATTGGCTGTTATCAAGTTTATCTTCCTTCACACCGACCTTCATAATATGCGTATGTATATTTCCATCGGCAGCATGGCCGAAGGTGGGGAGCCACATCCCGTATTTTTCCGAGATTTCATGTATCTTGTCAACGAACGCGGCTATATTGGATCTTGGAACGCATATATCAATAACCTCATCGAGCCCCGGTTTCAGCGCCTCGTATATATGACTCCTGATATCCATTATCTCCTTCTGTTTTTGCTTGTTTTCCGTTACAAGTACGTCAACAGCGTTGTGGTCCATGCATATTTGGCCTATCTGTTCCGATAACCTGTCAACCTCATCAGCCGCGCCGTCAATTATCAGCATAAGATATGCGTCGGCATTCTTGCCGGGCCACTTCTTATCCAGGTACTTCTCCGAAAGAGTTATTACATCCTGTTCTATAAACTCCACAGCCATCGGCATTATACCGCTCCTTATTATTTCAGGAACCACTCTTATAGCCTCATGGAGGCTTGCAAACGGGACGATTAAGGTATAGGTTACCTCCTGGGAGGAGATGAGGCCTATAACCGCCTTCGTTATCACACCCAGTGTCCCTTCAGAACCTATCATCAGATTCAGGAGGCTGTAACCGGTACTGTTCTTCACGAGCTTGCCCCCGACGGTTATAATGCTACCGTCAGCTAAAACAACTTCAAGCTCCTTTATAAAATTCCTAAAAACACCGTACTTCACGGCCCTTGACCCTCCCGCGTTGGTTGCTGCCGCCCCCCCTATAAAAGCGCTATCCTCTCCGGGATGCGGCGGAAAGAAGAATCCTTCTTCTTCAACCGCCTTATAGAACTCCATTAATGATACTCCCGCCTCAACAGTCGCCATCATGTTATCCTTATCGATTTCAATAATCCTGTTCATGTTCTCAAGGGAGAGGACTATCTCGTCGTAAACAGGCACACAGCCCCCGCACAAGCCGGTACCCGCGCCCCTGGCTGAAACGGGAAGTTTCTTTTTGTTGGCGAGTTTTAGAATAGCGGATACCTCCCCGGTCTTTGACGGTTTTACGACAACGACGGGATACTTCCTTATTTCAGGCATCGTTGTCTCATCGTGGGAATAATCCTCCATTTCCTCCTTTTTGGTAATAACATTACTTCCCCCGACAATATTTATTAATTCATTTATGATTTCATCATTGATTTTTCCGAACACTTAAATCCTCCCATATAAAATAACAATTTTATTTAACAATTTCATTGTTAAATAAGAAATACACGACCTTCTGATGACCTGCACATATTTATTGTACCACATGATAAGTGGAAAATCCACTCTTTTTAATTACCCGGAGAGTTTCAAAATAAATTATTATGTACATCTGACAGAATATGAAGTATAATAGCAATGAGACATGAA
>JAUXBS010000132.1 GCA_030619245.1 Clostridia bacterium
TCCGCTGATTAAGAGAATAAGGACCAGCCAGTTCCTGGATGAGCCTGAAAAGGTTGTCCGTGTCGTGCTGGATCTGCATAAAGAAGTGAAGTACGAGGCGATGAGCACGTTAAAAAACATTACCGTAACCGTTTTTTCCTCATCAAAGGCTGAGCCTGGAAAGAAAGCGGAACCGGCGAAAAAGGCCGTGAAAAAAGCTGCGGAAACAACCGTTAAGAAACCTGAGAAGAAAGCGGAAAAAAAGGTTGCAAAGAAGAAAACTGAAGTAAAAAAACAGGAGAAGATAACAAAGAACGTTGAGGACATTGAACACAAGAAACTTGTTGAAAAAATAAAGGAGCAGGAAGAAAAAGCCATCATGAAAGAGAGTAAAACAAAGGGGACGCATTCAATGATGGAAGGGGTAATCCCGAAGATAAGCGATGAAATAGTTTCACTGAATTTTTACCAGGCTGAGATTACCGAGGTTTTAAGGGTGCTGTCGGAACAGAGCGGGGTAAATTTTATTTACAGTTCGGACGTTTCGGGCGTGACCACAATGTTCCTGGAAAAGGTTACATTTGATGATGCTTTCAGGGCAGTCCTGAAATTAAATGACCTGGTTGCGCAAAAACAGGCCGACAATATTATCCGCATAGTTACCCCGGATAAGTTAAAGCAGGAAAGGGGAAAGGCGGTCAAGATTACCCGTAAGTTCTCGTTGAAGTACACCAAGGCGGAAGACATTAAAAATCAGCTCAGTGACCTGGAATTCGGCGGTGTCGAGGCCAAGGTCAGAACGGACAAGACTACCAACAGCATGATTATTACCACGACACCCGAAGGGCTGGAGGAGTATCATAACATAATAAAAGAACTGGATGTGATGCCCAGGCAGGTGATGATAGAGGCAAGGATAATGGAAATGAGTCTTGATAATACTCCGTACGATATCGGGGTGGACTGGACAGTGGCGCGTGATTTCAATGACAGGAATATGAGGGGAGCCGGAAAGGATAACCTTATTACTGTTGGGCAGACAAAGAGTTCCGAGGTGGATTATAATTATGAGGGGTTTGTAGAGGATGCGCCTTTAGTTATTCACCCGAAAGACGGGGGCGCTGGGGTGAACCTGGATGGGTTCATTCCGAAAGTGGGCGGCCTGCTGCGTATAGGGAGCATACTTAACAAGACCAGGTTCAACCTTACCCTGGCTGCGCTTTCAAAGTCAAGTGAGTTAAAAGAACTTTCCCACCCGCGTATAATAACGTTGAACAATGAGGAGGCAAAGATACTGGTGGGGGACAAAATACCCGTTAAGGAAACAACGGTTAATCTGGGTGTCATAAAAGAAACGATTATATATATTGATACCGGTATTGTGCTGTCAGTCACGCCGACGATTAATGAGGATGAGTATATAACTCTCGTGGTCCATCCCGAGATAAGCACTTACAAGACGCTGGGCGGTAGTTATATAATCAGTACCAGGGAAGCGGAAACGAAAGTTCTTGTAAAAAACGGGGATACGGTGGTTATAGGCGGGTTGATTAAGGATACTGATGTGATAACCGAGAATAAGGTGCCGTTGCTTGGAGATATCCCGCTCCTGCGTATTCTGTTCAGGCACAAGAAGAAAACTACGCAGAGAACTGAATTACTGGTCTTTGTAACGGCAACTATAGTAAGGCAAATAGAAGAATAATAATAGGGACGGTTCCTCTTAAGAATCGTCCCTAATAACGGAGGGCGCAATGAAAAAGATATGTATATTTATTTCAATATTATTCCTGCTGCCAATGCTTATGAATTGCAAGGGCAGGATTACTGGTGAGGTAAAAAAATCAATCGCCAGGGCTGCTGTAGAAGAGTCACCTTACCTGGAAAGTGTTCTGGTATCGCTATCAGTAAGTAGTTATGATACTGCGGGTTTAAGTGGTTTACCAGATGACGTGTATACGAATCAGGCCGGTTATTATGTATTTGAGGGGCTTAAAGCGGGAATGTACAACGTGACTTTTACGGCTATAAATTATGGAAGTGTAACGGCTACAATTCCAAATGTTAAAGTGGAAGCTAACATAACCACAGAAATATCACCCAGAATTCTTCTTCCCACTTCACTGACACCGGAAATAGCTATATCAGGCGCTGGATATAGCGTGGATGCCGGGGTTACTAACAGTATAACATGTGATATATTCGCAAATGTTATCAATTCGGGTGACAGCCCGGTTTACGGAATAGAAGTGACTGGTATAGTGAGGACTGCCGGAGGCGCTGAGATTGTTAGAGGATATGGAGGCGCTACACCTGATCCCGTGATACCAGATCCGAATTCGCCCAGCAGTGTTACGATAGAAGGTTTAGCATGCGGTAGTTCAACCCCGGGGAGTGTGGTCTGGTCAGTTACGTACAGTACCACGGCAACTCCCACTTACTGGAGTATCGACAGTAAATGATAAAAAAAAACTCTCCATATTGCCACTCCTGTTTATTGTAGTTGTTTTCTCCCCGTTTGCCAGGGCTTCCTGGGATATATGGGCCGAAACCTTCATTCATGTCGTTTCTCTTGTTATCCTGCTGGTTTATTTAATTCAAAAGTTGTGGGATTCTGAAAGCCTCAGTTTCCGGAACAATGTAAAATCTGCTTACTTCCCGCTTGCGGTATTTCTAATCATATCGGCAGTTTCATATCTAACCTCAATAAACAGGTTTAATACCCGCAATGAACTCTTTAATCTGATTAATTATGCGTTCCTGTTCTTCCTGGCCGGCGGATTAATGGGAAATAGAACTACTCCCGGTGACCGGGGTTTTAATTCAAGGGATGAAATGAGCTGGGATGAAAACAGGCAGTACTTCTTCTGGCTTCTGATGGGAATAGGAGCAGTGCTTTCGCTGATAGGGTTCCGGCAGTTCCTGGACAGGGTTTCGGTCACCGGGACGATGGTTAACCCAAACATACTTGCAGGGTACCTGGTAATGCTGCTGCCCGTGTCGCTGGGACTTGTGATAAAGAACCGGGCTTTAAAGAACAGGCGCATATTATTTCTTGTAACTTCCGGGCTTATATTGATTTGCCTGTTTCTTACCAGGTCGCTGGGAGGCATTATCGGCGCGTTTCTCGGTGTCCTGCTGGTAGCGCATTTAATGCTTGGCAGGGAGTTTTTAAGAAGATACAGGTATCATATTATTACCCTGTTTGTATTAATGGGGGTTCTTTTAATGGTTAAGCTTGGGGAGGTTAATATTACAAACCGTTTATCGTGGTGGAAGGCGGGGATAAAAATGATTGTTGACCATCCGTTTTCCGGAGTAGGGTTTGGAAACTTTGGGTCAGCGTATCCCTGCTACAAGTCCGGGGCATTGAATTCACTGTATGCGCACAATGTTTTACTCCGTACAGGAGCGGAAACAGGGGTCCCGGGGCTGATGGTATTTATATGGTTTTTAATAAGAATATTAAGAAGGAGGAAGGCCTCTGATAACATCCTGTTTTGCAGTATATGCGGTGTTCTCGTACAGAATCTGGTGGATTATAACCTGTGTATTCCCGCGAATGCCATATTGTTCTGGATGCTTCTGGGGATGATGAACGGGAAGCGTGAAGATAACCTGAAGGGTGGTATCTCGCTTGAATTAAACAGGGAAAAGAAGGGAATTTTAACGGTAATAATTATCATAATGGTCCTGGGAGCCTCAGCTGCAGCGATAAAACCGTTTCTTGCAAGCAGGTACTGGGTTTTTGGGAATAACCGCGTCAGGGAAGCAGGTATTTCCCCGGGCGAAACTGAAAAAAAAGAGGGAAAGCCCGGGATTAATGCCCTTAAAGAAGCAGAGTTGTTTTATAGAAAAGCCATTGGCCTGGACCCTTTGAATTCAATGAATTATTCCGCCCTGGCTGACGTGTACATGAGTTATTATGTGGAGGATAATAGAAGGAGCTGGCTTGATGAGGCGGTTATTGAACTTGATGAGGCGGTTAAGTATCAGCCCCTGCATGCTCCGTTTTACAGGAATCTTTCATTATTATACCAGTTGAAGATGGACTATGCCGGAGCTGTAGAAAAGATAAGAAAAGCCATTGAATATGACAGGAATAACAGGGAGTACAGGAAGATTCTCAACGGGCTCGTTAAAATAAGTTCAATGACAGAAAAAATAAGGTAATATTTTTTCCAAATGTACTTGACAAATTAATAAGAGTGTTATATATTAATATCAGACATACCCAATAAAGTAGGTATATATGATATGAAATATCTTGATTTATTAACTAAAGTTAAAAAAAGTGGACTCTACGTATTTTCAGTAAATGATATAGTCAAATGTTTTCCTGATTCTGCGTATAAGACTATTCATAATCAACTTCAACTCTGGACAAGAAAAGGCCTATTAACAAGGCTTATCAGGGGATTTTATAGTATTAAGTTTCCTGAAGGAGGTCCTGTATTCCCGGACTTTTATATTGCCAATAGGATTTATGAACCATCGTATGTATCATTAGAAACTGCTTTATCCTTTTATTCTCTAATTCCTGAAGTAGCGTTTCAGGTTACATCA
>JAUXBS010000090.1 GCA_030619245.1 Clostridia bacterium
AGTCACAGTCCCCGCTGAGAATAACATTGTACGGCATCGGGGTGGAACTGCTTATCTGGTAATTCTTCCAGCGCGTCCTTATTTTGAACTTGTTTGCCGAATCTTTTTTCAACCCCACATTAGCGTCCCCGTCTATTCTTCCCTGCCCATTTATACAAGTAAAATCCTTCACCAGCAATTTCTCGTCCGCAATATTAAACTCAAAATCAAGTTTCCGGAAAATCCCCGCGCCGCCGAAATTAACATCCTTCACTGACAGTTTTCCGGATGCTTTTAATGATTCACTTACAAAAGAACCTGAAAATTCCACGTTACCGTCCAAAATCCCGCTTATATCCCTCTTTATTTTCATCGGGATCAGGTTCATGGCGACTTTCACATCAGCATTCATACACTTTATCTTCCCCGACATCTGATGCCTTTTACCTGTAAAATCAACCTTTAAATTCCCGAAATAGGAATCACTGATATTACATGCCCTGATATTCAACACACTGTTAAAATACCTGATATCAGTTTCAACGCTTATTCCTGTTGAATTAACGGTCATATTCTTTGTTGTAAACAATCCCGAGATGTCAGGTGAATGTATTGTCCCCTTTATCCTTCCACTAAAATCAAAAACACCGCTAATACCGGGATAGTATTTTTTTATGGAAGGAATATACTCCAACCGGAAACCCTTCAAGTCCGCCCTGACATTCAATTCATCCGTACCCCCCGCAGCCACATCGCCTTTTAACTCAAACCTGCCGCCGTCACTCATGGTCATTTTAAACTCATCCAGGTCTATCTTTTTCTCATGTTTCCTCCACAGGCAGTTCACTGCAAGCTCATACCGGCCTTCCTTTTCCTTCACATTAAAACGGAACCTTTCATTCCTGTACCTTAAAAGGCCTGAAACAGAACCAAAATCCCATTCGCCAATTTCCATATTGTTAACATCTATGCTGCCCCTGCACTGTAAGTTGTCCAGCCTTCCTGACAGCCTTGCTTTAAAGTTCAGATAACCCTTGTGAGGTTCCCTGAAGATAGGTATCAACGCAAAATTTACTCCATCCAGGTTAAAATCAAGATCCAGTTCCGGATTTTTTATATTATTGATATCTATCCCGCCATTTCCATAAAACTCACCTTCATACAGGCGGAGTTTGAGCTCCTGTATGTTAAATATTTTATCCGCGTAGCTGAATCCCGTTTCAAAACCGTTCACCTTAACACCCGCCGCCACAGACTCACCAAATATAAGAGAACCCCTGCAAACAGGCTCATCCAGGGAACCGGATACCTCCATTTTAATACCGCCCCTGCCGTTTAAAGGCTGTATTCTGTTTATCCAGTCCTCCCTGATAACAGCGGTCATATCAGCAAGTTCAATTGAAGCTTCGGCCGCTAATTTCAACCGGGGGTCTTCTGAAAGAAAGTCACTGATACTCCCCGATATCCTGAACTCGGAATCACCGCGCTGAAGCACCAGGTTATCACAACTTATAATGTTATTATCAATATGGAGTTTTCCTTTTATAATATTAACCTTATAGTAAGAATCCTTCAAACTCAGGACGCCTTTTTTCAACAGCAAATCACCTGAATAGAACAAGCCTGAATGCCCCTTCCTTTTATTCACAATCAGGCGAATATCCCCGACCCCTTCTTCAATATTGAACCTGCCCTCCCCGGGCAATAACCTGAAATAATCTTTCAACCCGGCATTTTTAACATCCACCTTTACGGCAAAATCTTCCCCGCGCCAGGCGCCATTTGCTTCTATCCTGCTGCCTTCTCCGTTTTTTATTTTTGCGCTAACGATAAACTTTACTTCATTTTTCTCATTTTTAAGTTTAAATGAGCCGTTTATTTCCTTTAGAGAAGGGAAATTATCATATTCAATATCTACTATTCCGTCACTGACAACCACTTCACATGTCACCGGAATAACATTTAAAACATCATATTCCGTCTTTTCTTTCTGAAAATACAATACAGGTTTCCTGAATATTATTTTTGATATTGCCTGCTCTATCGGCTGTTTTCTAACCAGGTACCTGAAAAGATTAACCCTGATTACAGCCTTCCTGCAATCAAGCAGTATTCCTTCCCTTAACTTATCCCGGCTTGCTATCTTCACATTATCAAGCGTAATGGACCCGAATATATTCGCTCTGATTTTATCAAAAACAATTTCCCTGCCAATAACATTTTCCAGGCGTTCTGCGATAAAAAACCTTGTATCGCTCATGAAAACCTGAATCCTTAATAACCCGTAAATACTCAACAGGGAAACTATTAAGGTAAAAAGTATTTTATAAATTTCTTTTCTTGGTGATTTTCTTTTCTTTTTCTTCATTTATTTTCTTTAAACACAACTTTATCACCGGAAATATCCGCCGTTATCACGGCAGCCGGTTTAAACCTGTTTGCCAGTATTTCCATGGACAGGGTATCTTCTATATGCTTCTGGATCGCCCTCCTCAGCGGCCGCGCTCCGTATTTGGGATTATATCCTTTCTCCATAAGAAAATCCTTTGCTTTACCTGTAATTTTAAGGGTTATCCCCTTTTCTGAAACCCGTTTAATCACATCACTCAGCATCAGGTCTATTATCTGTTTTATTTCATCCTTGCTCAGAGAATGGAAAACAATACTCTCGTCGATTCTGTTTATGAATTCCGGCTTGAATACCTTCCTCATTGATTCCATGATACTTTCCTTCATTTCCTTGTATGATCTCTGTTTCGTCCCGCCGGAAACAAAACCCAGGGTCTTTTTTTCATCAAGTTCCCTCGCTCCAATATTTGAAGTCATGATAATCACGGTATTCTTAAAATCAACTTTATGCCCGAACGAATCGGAAAGATGCCCCGAATCAAAAACCTGCAGCAATATATTAAAAACATCCGGGTGAGCTTTTTCTATTTCATCAAGCAATACCACGGAATAGGGTTTGCGCCGTATCGCCTCTGTCAATTGCCCCCCTTCATCATAACCCACGTAGCCGGGGGGCGCTCCTATCAGGCGCGATACCGCAAATTTCTCCATGTACTCACTCATGTCTATCCTGATAATCGCATCATTATCGCCAAACATAAACTCAGCCAACGTCCGCGCAAGTTCCGTTTTACCGACTCCGGTGGGGCCAAGAAATATAAATGCGCCTATCGGCCTGTTTACATCTTTCAAACCCGTCCTTGACCTTCTGATTGCATCAGAAAGAACCTTAATTGCCTCGTCCTGGCCGATAACCCTCTTATGCAGCGTCTTTTCCATCTGCAACAGTTTTTCCGACTCCTTTTCAGTCAATCTTGAAACAGGTATCCTGGTCCATTCTGAAACTATATAGGCTATATCCTCTTCTACAATAGACCTGGTAGTATTCTTCTTCTTTTCATTCCAGGCTTTCTTCATGTCCTGCAACTGTTTCTGGAATCTCTTTTCCTCGTCCCTGAATTCTGCCGCCTTTTCAAACTCCTGCTGCGTGATTGCGGATTTTTTTTCTTTCGCAGCCTTATCGATTTTTTCCTCAACCTCCTTCATCTCCCCGGGCAGGATTGACGACTGCAGCCTTGCCCTGGAACCAGCCTCGTCAATTAAATCTATCGCCTTATCAGGTAAAAAACGGTCCGAAATAAAACGCTGCGACAGCTTCACGGCAGCGTCTATTGCTTCATCTGTGATCTTAACAGCATGATGGGCTTCATACCTGTCACGCAGTCCTTTGAGAATTCTTACTGTTTCCCCTGAAGATGGAGGGTCTACCGTAATGGGCTGAAACCTTCGGGCAAGAGCAGCATCATGCTCTATATGCTTCCGGTATTCATCCAGCGTGGTTGCTCCTATGCACTGAAGTTCCCCCCTGGAAAGAGCGGGTTTAAGCATATTGGAGGCATCCATGGCGCCTTCCGCCGCGCCTGCGCCTATAACGGTATGCAGTTCGTCTATGAAAAGAATAATCGAAGACTGAGCGCTCTTGATCTCAGTCATAACATTTTTTAACCTTTGCTCAAACTCACCACGGTATTTCGTGCCCGCAATCATACCCGACAGGTCAAGCACTAAGACTTTCTTGTTGGCGAGTATTTCCGGGACTTCATTATTTGCGATATGCTGCGCAAGCCCCTCAACTATAGCAGTCTTACCTACTCCGGGGTCACCTATCAATACAGGATTGTTTTTCGTCCTCCTGCATAATATCTGTATTATTCTGTCAATCTCCTTTTCCCTCCCGATTACAGGGTCCAGTTTTCCCTTTGCGGCAAGGATGGTCAGATCTTTGCCAAACTCATCTAATGCCGCCGTTTTAACCTTACTGCCCTTTACTTCTGATGAAGGGGAAAAAGGAGGGCTCTTAAAAGCAGCTTCTCCGAGAATTTCTTTTATCTGTTTTTTTACCGATTCATTATCTATTCCAATGCTCTCCAGTACCCTGGCTGCAATCCCGTCGCTTTCCCGCAACAATCCCAACAGCATGTGTTCAGTGCCGATATATTCCTGCCCCATGTTATCAGCTTCCTGAACAGCAAGCTCAAGAATCCTCTTGGCCCTGGGAGTAAAAGGCACGTCCCCCTCCATTAACACATTTTCACCCGAGCCAACCATCTTATCCACTTCACGCCTTAGTGTTTTCAGATTCACGTTCAACCCGGACAACACGGTTGCAGCAACCCCCTCCCCGAGGGCAATAAGCCCTAACAGTATATGCTCTGTTCCAAGATAATCATGGTTCATCTTCTTTGCTTCTTCCTGGGCCAGCATCAATGCGGTTCTTGCCCTTTGAGTAAACCTGTTTTGCATTTCCTGTCTCCTCCGCTCATAATTACTTGTTTAACTTTTGTCTTATGAGGTCAGCGCGCGCAATATCCCTCTGAACGGACAGCAATTTCTCGCCCTTCGCCTCCTGCAGGTGCGCGGGCTGTGTTACAATCATCAATTCATTCAGTGTTTCAATATCAGTATTAAGTTCCAAACCCATGGAAATTCCGAGTTTTGTTTTCGAAATCAAATCCATTGTCTCATTAAAACTTATTACCCGGGCGTTTGAAAGTAATCCGTACGCCCTGAAAACGCTATCCTCAAAACCATCTTTATCTTCGCCGTACAATAATTTTCTGCTTCTTAATTCACTATCCACTACACGCCTGCCGATACCCTCAAGTTTGCTTATTATGTTTTCCTCAGCCGAGCCAAGGGTCAACTGGTTTGATATTTGGAACATGTCTCCGATAACCCTGGTTCCCTCGCCGTACAATCCCCGGGCGACTATCCCCAACTTGCCAAGCGCCTGCAGGAGCCTATCCGCTTCATTCCTTATAACCAGCGCCGGTAAATGAACAAGTATAGAGGCCCTTAATCCCGTCCCTGTATTAGTAGGGCATGCCGTGAGATAGCCAAGCTCATTCGAAAATGCAAAATCTAATTTTTTTTCAAGGTCGCCGTCAATATTTTCCAACACGTCCCAGATTCCCTTCAACTGCAAACCGGATTGCAGCCCCTGCACACGCAGGTGGTCTTCCTCGTTAATCATAATGCTTATCAGTTCCCTGTCACCGACAACAACGCCTCTGGCGCCGTTTCCATTCGCGTGCTCGTAAGAAACCAGGTGCCTTTCCATCAGGAACTGACGGTCAACCCTGTCATGGTCTTTTAAATTCAGGACAACCGCTTTTTTCAGGTAGTTACTTTTCCCGCAAGCGGTTTCTATTAAACCATAGGCTTTCTCCTGCTGCCGGCCGTTCGCCCTGCCCGGGAAAGGTATCACTGACAGGTTCCTTGCAATACGGACCCGGGAGGATATCACT
>JAUXBS010000184.1 GCA_030619245.1 Clostridia bacterium
CGTTGCGGTGATAGAAGTCGGGGCTGCGACGGAAACCGAGATGAAGGCGATTAAGTTTAAGGTAGAGGACGCCCTGAATGCAACGAGGGCCGGAGTTGAGGAAGGGATAGTTTCCGGAGGAGGAGTTGTTCTGCTTAACTCAATAAAGGCGGTTGAAGACATCAACGTAAATGACCCTGATGAAAAAACCGGCCTAAACATTATCAAGAGGGCTCTTGAGGACCCGATCAGACAGATTGCTGAGAACGCCGGTTATGAACCGGCGGTGGTGGTTAAAGAAGTAAAATCTAAGAATGAAGGCATAGGGTTTAATGCTGTTACCGGTAAATGCGTTGACATGATTGAGGCTGGAATAGTTGACCCTGCAAAGGTTACAAGGCTTGCGCTCCAGAATGCCGCGAGCGTTGCTTCAACAGTGCTGACAACAGGTGCTCTTGTAACGGATATTCCCGAAGAGAAACCGGCGCCTCCAATGCCCGGTGGAATGCCCGGTGGAATGGGCGGCGGAATGGGAATGATGTAGAATCTAGTGTCCCATTTTTTACAGAAAAAGGGATTGGGTGAAAACTCAGTCCCTTTTTTTTATTTAAATTGAATTTTTTGTATATATATGTTAAACTTAAATAAACTTATTATTAAACAAAAATTACATTCGGAAAGGGTTTTATTCTTATGAGTTTTATCTATGGCCCCGTCCCTTCCAGGAGGCTGGGTTTCTCACTGGGGGTTGACCTGGTTCCCTACAAGACATGCACACTGAACTGTGTTTACTGCCAGTTGGGCAGGACAACGGTAAAAACAATAAGAAGGAAGGAATACGCGGCAAAAAAGGAAGTCCTGAAAGATATAAAAAAAGGATTAAGAAACGCAAGCCATATTAATTGGATTACTTTTGCGGGCTCAGGGGAGCCAACTTTAAATTCAGAAATAGGCGGTATTATTGCGGGGATTAAGGGAATGACAGATATTCCCGTGGCGGTCCTTACTAACGGCACACTGCTTTACAGGAAGGGCGTAAGGAAGGATTTGATGAAGGCGGACCTGGTTATTCCATCGCTTGATTCGGCGTCAATGAAGGGTTTTAAACGGGTAAACAGGCCGCATCCCCTGCTTGACTTAAAAAAGATTATTGATGGTATCGTGAAGTTCCGCAGTGAGTTCAAGGGTACGCTATGGCTTGAAGTGATGCTGGTCAAGGGGTTTAACGATACGGAAAGAGAGCTTGACAGGTTAAGGGAGGTTATTAAAGATATCGGTCCGGATAAGGTGCATCTGAATACGGTGGTCAGGCCGCCTGCCGAGAAGTCCGCGGGTATAGTTAATGATAAGAGGGTAAGGAGGATAGCGGGTAAATTCGGGAAGGAATGCGATATAATCTATGATGTCAAGTGGGAGAAAAAGGAATTGTTTATTAATGATATATCGGAAACAATATTTGAGATGATCAGGAGAAGGCCCGTTACCGTACGTGATATTTCAAATTCTCTCGGGATTCGTAAGGATGATATAATTAAGGATATACTTATACTTGAGAAACTTGGCATGATAAAGACGGAGATGAAAAACGGCAGGACATATTTAAAGGAGGACAGGAATGAGTGACAATATTTCGGTTCTGGTTGCTTTTGCGGCAGGGCTGGCGAGTTTTCTTTCCCCGTGCGTTTTACCCCTGATTCCCGCGTACATTTCCTTCATAACAGGGGTTTCTGTAAAGGACTTGACGGATGAAGGGGATAAAAAGGTTCAATTGAACATGGTTCTTCTGGAAACTTCTCTTTTTTGCCTGGGATTTTCCATTGTTTTTGTCCTGCTCGGGGCTACGATTACTTTTCTCGGGAGTTTCCTTTCAGCGCATCAAGATATTATAAGGGTTGCGGGCGGGATATTGATTATTTTATTTGGCCTTAACATAACAGGCCTTGTGAAAATCAGGGCATTACAGCAGGAAAAGAAGATACACCTGAAGAACAAGCCGGTCAGTTTAATGGGTTCCTTTGTGGTCGGGGTTGTTTTCGCGGTGGGCTGGACGCCCTGTATAGGCCCCATACTTGGAAGTATACTTGCTCTTGCGGCCATGAAGGGTTCGATTGGCCAGGGGGTTGTATTGCTGTGCGCGTATTCTCTGGGGCTGGCAATACCCTTCTTCATTACAAGTGTTGCCATAAATTCATTCCTGCGCTTATTCAAGAAGGTAAACAAGTACCTTAACGTAATTTCAATAGTAAGCGGTGTGATTTTAATTATAGTCGGAGTTCTGTTAGTCACAAACAGGTTTCAAATTTCTTTTTAGAAAGGGGTGAAAAATGTTTCCGGTTTTAATAAGGTGGCCTATTGCAATATACACTTACGGGTTTATGATATCAACGGGAGTACTGGTTTCATTGTTCCTGATTTTAAGGATGTCGAAAAAGGAAGAAATCAGTTCAGACCAGATAATGGACCTTATAATCTGGATGCTTGTGGCCGGGTTTGCGGGCGCCAGGGTAGTATATATAATAGTTGAATGGAAGACATTTCTTGCGGCGCCGTTGAGGACAATTATTTCACGTTCGGGCTTTGTTTTTTACGGGGGCGCGATTACGGGTATGCTGATTACGATGTGGAGGATTAATAAAATGAACCTGGACAGGTGGAAAACCCTGGACCTGTTTGCCGTGGTCGTGCCTGTGGCGCATGCCTTTGGAAGGCTCGGGTGTTTTGCTTTCGGGTGCTGCTATGGAAAAGAATGCCATTCCTGGTTGTGTATGAAGTTTCCGGCTGCAAGTCCCGCCGGCGCGGCAGGAGTACCGGTTATTCCCACGCAGTTGATTTCATCTGCGGGGCTGCTGATACTGGCTTTTGTATTATGGAGAATGTATAAAAATAAAAAGTTTGACGGGCTGGTTGCGGCCGGTTACTGTTTGTTTTATGGCATAATGCGTTTCGTAATAGAAATATTCAGAGGAGATGACCGTGGAGGCATATGGATACTGTCCACTTCCCAGATTATCAGTATAATGATGGTCATCTTTGGAATTACCCTCCTGGTAAAATTAGGTAGTAAAAAATCAAAAACCAATATTTCAGTTTAACATTGAATTAATTTTATTAATTATATATACTTTATTAATAATAAATATATATTTATAATATTGTTGGCTTTATTTATTACGGTAAATAACTGCCTGGCGGATTATGACAGTTACATTAAAGGCCTGGGCAGCAAGAATTTATCTGTAAAGAAAACCGCTATTATTGTACCCGGTAATACCGGCAGGAAGGAAGCAGTGAAGGGCTTGAAACGGCTCTCAAGGAAACCGGTAATAAGAACCTGATTGTCAGAACGGTCGCCATAGAAGCACTGGGTGATATAGGCAAGGATACGGAGGAAGTTGTCAATGTCCTGAAGGCCGCTTTAAAGGATAAGGAAAGCAGGATAAGGTTTGCGGCATCAATGGCAGTCAATAAATTAGGAATCGTTATAAAAGAAGAAGAGAAGAAAAAGTAACACGAAAAAACGGAAACTAAATGACATCCGAATGGACTCTTGTTAAAAAGACAGCAATTA
>JAUXBS010000210.1 GCA_030619245.1 Clostridia bacterium
CAATAAACAGTTTTATTTGATATGCCTGATTAATGGCTATTTATTAATTGCTTGTTCAATTCAGCTTTTGTAAAATGTAGAGACCTGGCCACAAGCGAATTATAGTGTCTGATTCACAGAATGATTAATAATAAATCAATAATCCTGCCGGTGAAGTTTTCTAAAGAATTCCCCTCAGTTTTATGTTTAATGTCAACAGGTTCCTGCGGTAACGCAAAATCAGAAAGCAACCTTAAGAGTATTGCATTAACATCAAATATTGATTATAATAAGATTACAACCTGCAATCAAGTACACGGGAATAAGATAGAAACGGTTAAAAAGGAAAACACAGGCAACAAGTTTACCGGCGCCGATGGCCTGGTAACGGATATTGAAGATATTCCCCTGGCAGTGTTTACAGCGGATTGTCTTTCAGTGTTTTTGTATGATCCCGTAACGAGAGCAGCGGGTATAGCGCATGCGGGCTGGAAAGGTACCGTGAAGAAAGTAGTGAAAAAAGCGGTAGCCTCGCTTAAAGAACGGTATAAATCAAATCCTGATAATATATATGCGGCGCTGGGGCCCTGCATATGCTGTAAATGCCATGAGTACGACCTGGTGAAGGAGAACCTTAAACAACTAAAAGAATCGGGGGTGAGCGCGAAAAGCATAAACATAACAGGAATATGCACTTATGAAGACCGCAGGTTCTTCTCGTACAGGAGGGCTAAGGGTACGGAAGAAAGGATGGTTTCGGTGCTGATGCTTAAAGCCGGCTGAAATAATTCATCAATTAAATGAAAAGGAGGAGTTATGAGAACAAAAATCACAGGGTATTTTTCGTTGGTTGTTATTGTTGTATTATCAGTTACGTTTATGTCGGGCTGCGCTTTGAAAGCGAAATACTTGAAGGAGGATTATACTCCCCCAATAACAATAGCCGTACTCCCAATGGCGAACCAGACCAATAATATGACGGGGTCTCTGCTTGTAAGGAAACTCTTCCAGCAGATAGCGCCAAAAAGAGGCTATAATATAATAACGCTTGAAGAGGTTGACCTGGGGTTAAAGTCAATTGGCATAACAGACGGGGGCCAGCTTTCCTCGGTAGCCATTGAGGACCTGGCAAAAGCCATAGACGCAGACGCTTTCGTCTACAGTACGCTTCTGGAATTTAAATTCATTACACTCGGCATATACTACAAGAGGATTGTAAAGGCGCATTTCAGGATGATTGACGCCGGGACCGGCGACCTGTTATGGGAGGACACAAGGAAGGGAAAAACCTCTGAATTCACCATGGATTTTGAAAAAATCAAAGAGCAGTTGGCTGTTAAGCTGATAGAGAATATTTTTAAATCGCCTTTAAAGCCCGAAGCCGAGAGAATGGTCAGGAAGGTATTAAGCACCATGCCTAAAAGGAGAAAATAATGAAGAAAATAATTATTCTGATTATTTCGTTATTTCTGGCTTCCTGCGCGTCTACATTAAAAATCAGGCCTGATATAAGAAACATTAAGACAGAACCTTATTCGGGGCCAAAGAGGAAGGTTGCGGTTGTGGACTTCCAGGTGAAATCAGCGTACGGAAAGGCGCGGCTGGGTTCTGCCGTTACTGATATAATGGTTACCGAACTATTCAACACAGGCAGGTTCCTCATGATAGAAAGGGATAAAATAGCCAAAATCATAGAAGAGCAGACAATGGGGGCAGCTGGCCTGGTTGACAGCTCAACTGCGGTTGAAATCGGCAAACTACTTGGCGCCGGCACTATGATAACAGGCAGCGTGTCGGAGTTCGGGGTTAAAACCACCGGCTCGGATTTCCTGATAGTTGCAAGCAAGAAGCAATCTGCGGAGTCCACCGTTGACGTAAGGGTTATTGACGCTAAGACCGGGAGGATAATATATACGGGGACCGGGAGGGGAGTTGCAATAAGAAAAACGGGGACTTTCCTTGGACTGGGTACTACTGCGGGGTATGATGAAACCCTTGAGGGTTCTGCAATGAGGGCCTCAATAGTGAATATAATAAATGAAATAGTCAGCAGGATAAATGAAGAGCCCTGGGCCTGCAGTGTGGTGGACGTTGATGGAAGCGATGTGTATCTTAATGCGGGAAAAATGTCAAACCTGAGAGTGGGGACGAAACTCAAGGTCATGAAGAAGGGCAAGGAAATAAGGAATGAAGAAGGCGCCCTGATAGGGACCATAGATAAGGAAAAGGGCGTTATAGAAGTAATTAATCACTTCGGCAATGACGGTTCAATAGCAGTTGTAGTGAAAGGGGAAGTCCCCGGGCCAGGCGATGTATGTAAGTTTGAATAAAATTCAACTTACCGCTTCGATTAAAAGGGGTTTGCAAATGCGGAAATGCGCCCGGAAAAATTAAAACAGGTTGACAAATTATTGTTTCTATGATAATATAATAATATACTGTAAGCATGAATATCATCACATTGTTGCAGTCCGTTAACAATGTCTTTTGATTAATATTATAATTGATTCAACAAGGAGGAAAAATGAAGACTAAATTTTGTTTGTTTATGTTGGTTTTTTCATTGAGTATGTTTCTTGCCGGATGTGAGCTTCAGATAGATAAGATTAACTTTCTTGCAAGGCCTCCCGGGGCAATTGCCGATACTATTGAGGCAAAACTGATGACTGCCCAGGACCACCTTGATAACAGCAGATATGAAGAGGCATACAATGTTTATGATGAAGTCCTTGAAGAAGAACCTGGTAATTCCGTAGCCTTATACGGGCATGCGGAGTCTTTACTGAAGTACAAGAACTTCAGGATTGCAAACCTTATTGCGGCAATTGTGGGAGGCAACGGCGCAGAAGACCTCTTCCCCGAGGAACTTCAGCCGGTTAACATAACCACCCTGAGGGAGGAGATAC
>JAUXBS010000050.1 GCA_030619245.1 Clostridia bacterium
GCTGTCAGCGCCGAGCTTTTTGCTTGCAAGAAGGGTGGTAAGCGTTGCGGCGCTGCCGCACAACTGCCCCTCTCCTGAATTAATGTGCTTGAATAATCCTTTAACGTCATATTTCTTTATATCATCAAGGACCAGTTCGTCCATCTTCTTAACCTTATCTATATCAAGTTTAACGTGTGACATGTCAGTAGAGGCAACCAGTAGCGCATTCTTTCCCTTAATCGCATTAACTATTGCGGTTGCAAGTTTCTCACACAGCTCTTCAGAAGGATAGTTCACCAGTATTGGGACTATCTGGAATTCCGAAAGGACTGTCTGTAAAAACGGTAATTCCACTTCAAGTGAATGTTCTCTTAAATAAGCCTGTTCATTAAATTCAAAAAGCTCGGATTCACTTATGATATCATTGGCTACTTCAGTATTTACTTTAACTATGCCAAGAGGAGTTTTCCAGTAACCCTTGTTGTACACGGAGGCACCCTTAACTTCAGAACGATGGCTCAGGCCGATCAGGATAACAATATCGTATTTTTTGTCCTTTAACAGGCTGAAACCGTATGCCGCCGTCTGTCCTGAAAAGGAGTATCCTGCGTGTGGAACGATAAGTGACACCAGTTTGCCTTCTATTTTCTGCTCCGGGACGCTATCCAGGCATTTATTCACCGTTTGCTGGAGTTTTTCTTTGTTACAGGAGTAAAATTGCCCCGCATATACAGGCATTCGTATATGTTCATCCTTCAACTTCTCCTGTTTTGCCGAACTGCAGGAAAGCAGCGCAAACATTATGACAAACAAAATAATGAAAATATTCTTTTGATTTCTTTTCATTCTATTATAATAACAAAATGTATATTATTTTTCAAGGGCTTTCCCCGACCATGGGAACGAATCTTACACTCGTAATACTCTTCTTCTTTATTTTACCGCCTGACTTCTCCATTAACAACAGTTTCTGCACCTCATGAACGCCGCCAACCGGCAGTACCAGCCTGCCGCCTTCCGCAAGCTGGTTTATAAGCGCCTCCGGGACCTCTTCAGGAGCGCAGGTTGCCATTATCCCGTCATAAGGGGCATGCTCTTTCCAGCCGAGGTAACCGTTGCCGTGTTTTATCTTTATATTTTTGTAATCAAGCCCGGCAAGAATTTCTTCCGCTCTACTGGCGAGTTTTTTAATAATCTCAACCGAGTACACTTTTTTTACTATTTCAGCGAGGACAGCGGCCTGGTAGCCTGACCCTGTACCTATTTCCAGTACCCTGTCATTTTTATCCAGTTCAAGGAGTTCAGTCATGAGCGCGACAATGTAGGGCTGGGAAATTGTCTGGCCTTCTCCAATGCTTAGCGGGTGGTCCGCGTAGGCTCTTGATTTCTCGTTTTCCGGGACGAATTCGTGCCTCGGGACTTTTTCCATTGCAGCAAGCACCCTGTCGTCTTTTATTCCCCTTGCTTTAATCTGCCTTGAAACCATCAGGCTGCGTTTTGAGGCATGGTTTTCTTCCGACATGTTCATTTGGAGCTCCCTTGATTGTGTTGAACACCCCTGGGAAGCAAAAACAACTGCTAATAAAAAATATAAATTACTCAAATTCATGATTATTTCTTATTAAAGTTAAACAGGGACCGTGCGTTTCCTGCCGTCTGCCGCTCAAGTTCATCCCGGGGAACGTTTCTTAGTTCTGACAATTCTTCTAAAATATATTTAACCCAGGAAGGCTCATTCCTCTTTCCCCTGACCGGCTGGGGAGCCAGGTAGGGGCTGTCAGTTTCTATCAGGAGCCTGTCTCCGGGCGCTATTGACGCAACGCTCTTTAATTTTTCAGCCCCGGGAAATGTAACAGGCCCTGCGATGGATATATAAAGCCCGAGTTCAAGGCATTCCCTCATTTCCCGCTCGTTTCCGCTGAAACAGTGCATTACGCCATTGTTAATATTTTCCTCTTTCAATATCTTCAGAGTATCCGCCATTGCCTCCCTGCTGTGTATAATAACGGGAAGTTCCCTTGTTTTCGCTATATTCAACTGTTTTTTGAATACTTCCAGTTGTACATCCTTAGGAGAGTGGTTGTAATGATAATCAAGGCCGATTTCGCCGAGGGCTGACGGGTTAATATCATTAATGGCTGTAATAAGTTGTTCCTCATTATAACCTGAAGAATCATGAGGGTGTACCCCGATAGCGCCGTGTATAAAGTCATGTTTCTTCAGCAATTCCGAAAATGTTTCAAGTTCGGCGTAATCACTGCAGATACAGAGTATTTCTTCAACATTATTATCCCAGGCCCTTTTGATGACTTCTTCCCTGTCGCTGTTAAACCGTTTGTCTGCAAGGTGAGCATGTGTATCAATCATTGTTAATCTCTTGATGAGGTTGTTTGGCCGGTTTTTTTTCGCTATTCCAGACCCCTGCTATAACGGCGCCGCAGAATTTACACCTGCCGTTTAATATGTGGTTCTGCAGTATTTTATAGCCATAGCGTTCAATAAGCTTCTTGCTGCATTCCGGACAGTAGGTGTCTTCATCAGGGTCTCCGGGAACGTTTCCTATATAAGCGTAGTTAAGCCCGCATTCCAGGGCGTACTTCTTTGCCTGCCTTAAAGTATCTACGGATGTTGGCGGCAGGTTCTTAAGCCGGTGGAGGGGATAGAACCTGGAAAATGATATCGGCACGTCCGGCCCGAGGTTTTTCCTTATCCAGTTGCACATGTCTTTTATCATCTCAGGGCCATCGTTTTTCGTCGGTACGACCAGGTTGACAAGTTCAAGCCATACCCCGTTTTCCTTCAGGGTCTTTAGCGTGTTGAGTACCGGGTACAGTTTTGCGCCGCACAGGTCGCCGTAATATTCTTCCGAGAACCCCTTCAGGTCTATACAGGCGGCATCCAGGTACTTGCACAGTTCCTCCAGTGGTTCCCTGCTGATATATCCGCAGGAATGAACAACATTCTTTATGCCTGCCTTTCTGGCAAGAATGGACGTTTGCAGCATGTATTCATAGAAATTGGTTGGTTCAGTATAAGTATAGGCGATAGATCTTGCCCCTGTCTTAATCGCAAGCTGTACTATATCCCCGGGTTTCAGGTTATAATTAATTGTTTCCGTGGGCCGGGCCTGTGAGATTTCCCAGTTCTGGCAGAATTTACAGCGCAGGTTACAGCCTGCGGTCGCTATTGAAAAAGCGCTGGTGCCCGGAAGAAAGTGGCTGAACGGTTTTTTCTCAATGGGGTCAACGTGTACCGCGCAGGGGTTGGCGTAAGACATTGAAAAAAGTTTACCGTCAATGTTCTTCCTGGCCCTGCAAAAACCCCATTCTCCGGGATTAAGGCTGCACTTCCTGGGGCAGAGCAGGCATTGGACTGTTTTTTTCTCAAGTTTTTCATAGTACATTGCCTCGATTGGCGAGATAAACCCTTCTTCTCTTGAAATAGTCTTCTCTTCCTGTTTCTTATCGGGCTGTTTATCAGGCTGTTTCTCAGGCTGTTTTTCGGTTTTTTTCTCTACATACGGGGTGGCAGCCGTTACGGCAGACTGTTTACCTTTCCTTATTACGAGAGACAATGAAATGACTGTTAAGGCAATAACTAAAGTAATGATAAGTTTTCTGGGTTTACTGTACATGTTATTATTATATCACAGCCATCAGGTTTAGTCCATGCTTTTTTTATTGTATTCCTTATCCGCCTCAATACCCGTTTGCTCCGTCGTCGTCGGCAGCAGCGGATAGTCCTTAATGTCAATGTACTTGAAAACAAAACTGGTTTTAACGCTTGAATCTCCACTGCCTTCCTTCCAGCTGACCTTTGCGGCCGCCATGTACCTTAAGCCTTTTTCTGGGACCAGTTTATTTATCTTCATGGAATAAACGACCGGGCGCTGAGCTTCAAACGGGTCGATATTTATGACCGGCAGGCTGTACAATTCCATTCCCTCCATCGGTAGAGGCCTGATTTCCAGGCCGCTTAAAGCCCTGTCCTTGCCGGTGAGCTGCAGGTTGACCTTAACATCAAAAACCCTGTCAAACGGTACTACATCATTCGCTTCAAGAGATATCTTTAGCGGAGCGCGCCCGTATTCCTCCCGGGCCCTTGACATGGCAGACGCTCCTGCAACCAGCCATTCCATTGAGCTGTAAGGCCCCTTTCTGCCCCATAATATGCGGCTGAAATCATGAATGAATATACCGTATGCCCGCCTGTCATTATATACCTTTTTAAAGGCTGTAATGAGCCTGTTGTAATACTCCTCGGTACCTGCCGGGTTCAAAGTGTTTTGATGAACTACCCAGTCAACCTGGTTCCCGATAACCACCTGAGCGTCGCCGGCATGCAGGTAATCGTTCCAGCTTTTCATCATGTTTTTAAACTGTTCGCTGTCGCACTCGTACATCATGACGGACAGGAAATCCACCCCGGCGTCTGTCATCATAATAACGTCCTGCCCGTGCTGCCAGCCCTTCTGCCAGCTCAGGGTAAAAGCCCACAAAGGCAGCTCAAGGCCGGATTTTTCCTTTATTTCCTTTACAATCAACGAAACCTTCCTGGCCCTCCACCAGTTCCACGCGTCAACAACCGGCATATCCTTTTTCTTCCTGACGTACACTAATTTTCCAAGCCAGGCCATTCGCTTTTCACGGGTGAAATTATTCCAGTCCCCGGGTTCTTCAATTCTCATCTCGCTCATGAACTCATCCACCATTTCAAAACCACCCCTGGCATTGCGTATGTAATCAAGGCCGATATAATCAATGCCCGGGATGGACTTGATGTTTTTAATAAACCTGATAATATCGCTTACGCGTTTTTCGTCAGCCAGTGATATCCCCCTGCCTTTTATTAATCTTCCCTTTTCAGTATCGTAATCCCAGGAATATTCATAGTCCGCCGCAAACCTGCGGGGCCCAAAGGTTAAATACGCAGCGAGCCAGGCGCCGAATTTTAAACCATTCTTATGGGCTTCCGCGGCAATTTCTTCAAGCAGCGGCAGGTTGTCCGTGTTCCAGGGGAAAGACGGGCCCAGCTTTTCCTTGTAGGCGGAAGTCTGGCCTGTTAAATGGAAGAACGTGTCAACCCCCATGAAATCAGCCCATTTAAAAATGTTCCTCCAGCCGCCCGGTTTGCCGTTCATATCCCTTATTTTCATTTTATTAAAAGGCTTGGAGTACTCCAGGGTAAGTATTGATACGGGTGGATTTAATTTAGCCGGTTTCCTGCTTCTTATTTTAAATGCGCACTCTGAAACTCTAAACTGCTTTTTACCGGATATGGGTAAATATCTTAATTTAACCTTATACTCGCCTTCCTCCGCATTCCAGGGTACGGGCCACCTGCCGCGCCAGGTTTTGTTTTTACTGTCGTAAGCCAGGTATATGAACTTCTTATACCCGATGGTTGAAACAAGTTCCTCTCCCCTGTAGACAAAAGCAACAATCCGGCGGTTTTTTAGTTGGTTTAATATGTCTTCGCTCCCGGGACTGGCATTGATATCTACGTAATCATAGTGGAGGTATGTTTTTGAATCAGTCAGGAGTCCTATACCGGGAAGCACTGCATGATAAACAATGATTGTTATGATTAAGGAGGATACTATTAGAATTAGTAGAAGATGCTTTGTTTTCAACTTATTGGATACTCTTTTTCAGGAGTTGTTCTGTATCCATTGTAATTGTTACAGGGCCGTCATTATGAATTTCAACGTTCATTTCAACTCCGAACCATCCCTCTTCAACTTTGAGGTTTAATAATTTTATGCGTTCAACAAAAAGCTTGTAGAGTTCCCTGGCTTTTTCAGGCGGCGCGGCGGTTTTGAAATCCGGCCTTCTTCCTTTCCTGCAGTCACCGAACAGGGTAAATTGCGGGATGATAAGGATATCCGCATTTATATCAATTGCCGATGAATTAAACTTCCCGTTTTCAGTAAAAATACGGAGGCCAGTTGTTTTCCCCGAAAGGAAATTAACATCATCGCCGGTGTCAGCTTCCCCTATGCCGAGGAAGACCACCAGCCCTCTGTTTATTTCCCTCCTGTCCTGCGGCCGGCTTTTTCTTGATACGCCTGCTTTTAAAACCCTTTGAATCACTGCTCTCATATTAAACTCATGGCGTGGTCAACGGAACTTGCTCTAATAACACCCTTTATATCCCAGGTTTTTATGCCTATCACCTTTTTATCGCATGCGAGCGCAAGCCCTATTTCGGATAACGTCCCATACCGCCCGTCAACAGCCACCAGTACGTCGGCGGTTCTTATTATTATCGCATTCCTTGCGTGGCTCATGGCTGTAACTATGGGGATATCGATATATTTATTAGAATATTTCTTGTTGTTTCCGGGCAGTATTCCTATCGTCAGCCCCCCGGCGGACTTTGCTCCCTTGCAGGCGCTTTCCATCACACCGCCCATCCCGCCGCAAACCAGGGTATGCTTACCCAGGGCAATCATCTTACCCAGTTTATAGGCTGTCCTCCTGCTTATCTCGGAACAGTATGCCCCTCCAATTACTCCGATAATCATAATATTATTCCTTTCCGCGCCTGGAGGGCCCAAAGGGAATCGAACCCTCATTCCAGGATCCGGAATCCTGTACTCTATCCATTGAGCTATGGGCCCTTATAAAAAATATATTAACAGTAAATATTCTATAATATCAATAATAACAAAATGCCGCTGAATATACAAGGGGTTTTACGGGTATGTGAATGGCTGCAAGAGTTTATAGGGATGTTATATTAAACTACAAGCGTCCACTCTTTCTCAATTATTAGACGTTAAACAAAGAAAGAAGTTAAAGGAAAAAAACAATGTAGTATCTATATTTAGTGAAACTCCACCGACGGAAGTCGGCGGCTTCTTTGGAAACAAGCTAAAGTTTGAGTCCTTTGGGCTGTTTATCCATCATCAGAAAGGAATCTGGTGGTTTGTCGGCAGACTAAAAACAAACAAACAATTTCCAATTATTTCTCGCTATTTATTTTACCACTTCAGTTTATTACCCAGTACTAAAAACCTGTCGCTGTGATTAAAGGAGTATATTCTATTATAATTCCCAGGTCTCCAACTATCCAGCCGGTATTTGAATCATAAAAATATAGATCGTATAGATTATCCCCTACTACAGGTGGTTCCAATTTCCAATTGACCCCTCCATCAGTCGTACTTAATATGGTTCCATTATGCCCACATATCCATCCAATATTCACATCAACAAAATGAACATCCCTTAATTCAAGATTTACTCCACTGTTCTGGTCCTGCCAGCTATCCCCCCCGTTTGTTGAATGAATTATTTTTCCATTAAAACCGACAGCCCAACCATTGTTACTATCAACAAAAAAGACACTATTCATGAATTCATCGATATACTGCACTTCCCACGTAATCCCACCATCCGTTGTATGAATCACAGCTTCATGTTTTGCGCCTGTATGCCCCCAGCCTTCATTTTCATCAATGAACTGGAACCTGTGTGGAGGACCGACTTCATGGAAATACTCATTCCAAGTATCTCCTCCATTAGTAGTCTTGTTTACAGTCCCTATAGAAGCTATCCATCCTGTATTCGCATCTAGGAACTGAACATGATTAAGAGCACACGAACAAGGCTCATATGCATGTTTAATCCAATTATTCCCAGCATCCGAGGAATAGTAAACATCTTCTATTTCCGCCAATACCCATACTGTATTATTATCTGATTGACATACGCTGTGAATGTCATCGGTAGTCCCACAATCCTGCGCCAAC
>JAUXBS010000136.1 GCA_030619245.1 Clostridia bacterium
ACCTGTGGGTCCTGGTGGTTATCGGGTTCGACCATGGGGCTATTGCCCCTTCAGCCAGGGAAAGGTTTTTATCCGGGACACCCAGCGCCGGTGAAACTTCCGACTTCATGGCCAGCCCAGAGCAGGTGGGGCAGGCGCCGTAAGGACTGTTAAATGAAAACGCCCTTGGCGAAACTTCACCGATGCTTACACCGCACTTCGGGCAGGCATGATGTTCGCTGAATATAAGTTCTGCGGACTTCCGGTTTATCACAACCTGCCCCTCGCCGAGTTTAAGCGAGGTTTCAACCGAATCGGCAAGGCGCTTTTTGACCTCGGGTTTTATCACCAGCCTGTCAACAACCACTTCTATATTATGCTTTTGTTTCTTGTTTAGTTTTATTTCCTCGTCCAGGCCGTAAATGTTTCCATCAACCCTCACGCGCACAAAACCCTGCTTGCGGACCCTGTCAAAGAGTTCCCTGTATTCTCCCTTCCTTCCCCTGACCAGGGGCGCCAGGACTTCAATCTCCGAGTTAGCCGGCAATTTCATGACCTTTTCAATGATTTCCTGTGATGTCTGGGGCTTAATCTCCCTGGAGCACTGCGGGCAGTGGGGGTGGCCGACACGGGCAAACAATAATCTCATGTAGTCGTATATTTCGGTAAGGGTACCGACTGTAGAACGGGGATTACGGCTTATACCCTTCTGCTGTATGGCTATGGCGGGAGAAAGCCCCTGGATCTGTTCAACATCCGGTTTCTCCATCTGCCCCAGGAACTGGCGGGCATAGGCAGAGAGGGACTCAACGTACCTCCTCTGCCCCTCGGCGTAAATGGTATCAAAAGCAAGGGATGACTTCCCTGAACCTGATAAACCGGTAATGACGACAAACCTGTTTCTGGGTATTTCCAGGTTTATGTTTTTAAGGTTATGTACTTTTGCTCCCCTGATTACTATCTTATCCTGCAGCATTTTTTTTACCGCGCATTTTCTTTCTTAATATTGTGTTCTTTTTCCGCCGTGACTTTTCCGGGTAATCAATGATGTAATGCAATCCCCTGCTCTCTCTGCGTTTCATGGCAGATTCAATAATAAGCCCTGCCACTAAAATAATGTTCCTCAGTTCTACCAGGTCCGCCGTCAGGCTATAGTCCCAGTAATACTTTTCAATTTCACTGTGCAGTATCCTTATCCTCTTCCTGGCGCGCTTGATTCTTTTCATGGAACGGACAATACCCACGTAATCAGTCATAATTCTGCGGATTTCATCCCAGCAGTGGGAAACGACAACCGATTCGGTACTTTCAACCGCAGCCTTCTTGTCCCAGGGCTGAATATCCGGGAACGATTTTTCCCTTTTTATATCCTCTTTTGTCCTGATTACCGCCATGTGCGAAAAAACCAGGGCTTCAAGCAGGGAGTTGCTTGCCAGCCTGTTGGCGCCGTGTAAACCGGTACAGGCAACCTCTCCAACGGCATAAAGGCCTCTTATGCTCGTCCGGCCATAGTTATCTACACTGATCCCACCGCACGAGTAATGAGCCGCGGGAACCACCGGTATGGGGTCTACGGTCATATCTATTCCAAACGAAAGACACTTTGCATA
The DNA here is from genome assembly GCA_030619245.1 of Clostridia bacterium. Lineage (GTDB taxonomy): Bacteria > UBA6262 > WVXT01 > WVXT01 > JAUXBS01 > JAUXBS01. The sequence continues at coordinate 1,590 of JAUXBS010000136.1, forward strand.
TATATTGGGGAACCTCTTCTTCACAAACTTCTTGTCCCTGTGCGTGATGTCAAGAAAAACACAGTCATCACCGGTCTTTTTCATTTCCGAATCTATCGCCCTTGCGACAACATCGCGCGGAGCAAGATCCTTAAGTTCATGATAATCCCCCATAAACGCCCTGCCGCTGTCCAACCTGAGTAAACCTCCTTCACCACGGACGGATTCTGAAACAAGAAATGATTTCGCATGCGGGTGGTATAAGCACGTCGGGTGAAATTGGACAAACTCCATATTTGAAATCTCGGCTCCGGCCCTGTAAGCCATCGCTATCCCATCCCCGGTGGCGATATCGGGATTGGATGTGTAAAGGTACACCTTGCCGGTGCCCCCCGTTGCAAGGATGGTTGCCCCGGCAAGAAAAGTTTCCACGACATTTTTTCTTTTATCAAGAATATAGGCGCCCCAGCATTTATTATCATGTACTATAAGGTTTACCGCTATGAAGTGTTCATGAACGCTGATATTGTTTTTTTCCCTAACCCGTTCAGCAAGAGTATCCTGCACTTCACGCCCGGTTATGTCGTCAGTATGCAGGATGCGCCTTTTTGAATGTCCGCCTTCCCTTGTCAGGTCGAAATCACCCAAATCCTTTTCCCGCGGAGTAAAATCAACTCCCCACTCAATCAAATCCCTGATACGCTCAGGCCCCTGCTTAACGGTCATCCCGACTATCTCTTTATCGCATAAGCCATCCCCCGCGGCGAGCGTATCGCTTATATGCTTCTCAAAAGAATCTTCATCGCTCCACACGGAAGCGATTCCGCCCTGGGCATACAGGGTGTTGGACTCGGCAATGTCCTTTTTTGCAACCATGGCAACCTTTCCGTCCCGGGCCGCCTTAAGGGCAAAACTCAACCCGCTGATACCACTGCCGATAACAAGATAATCCGATTTGAATATCATTTGATTATTCTATCAGTTTAGAAGGCAAAAATCAATCAATACGGCCCCCTGTTTAAAACCTAGTGCTTGAACAATTGATGGTGATATACAGCAGTTATCCGAAGGACATTGATGTAGTGAATAGATATTTCTATCTGCGGCAGAAGAAATGCGGTATTATTCAGGAAATGACAACGTTATCAATCAGCCTGGTTTTCCCGATAAAAACCGCCAGGGCGACCAGGACTTTTCCCTTAACTGATTTTACGTCTTCCAGGGTCTCCGAATCGCATATATTTATATAATCAACCCTTGCCCCGGGCTGTTCATTTATAATTTCCCTCATACGGCTTATTATCAAACCCGCGCCGGATACTTTTTTTGTTTTTATCAAGCACCTTGCGCTTTCCAATGCCCGGTACAGGCATCGGGCTGCAGTCCTCTCCCCCAGGGAAAGGTACCTGTTTCTTGAACTCAACGCAAGGCCGTCCCCTTCCCTTACAATGGGGCACATTCTCAGCTTAAGGTGGAAGTTCAAATCCCGGGCCATCTTTCTTATGACCAGGAACTGCTGGTAGTCCTTCTGGCCGAAGTATGCAGTATGGGGTTTTACTATATTGAAGAGTTTACTCACGACGGTACATACACCCCGGAAATGTCCGGTCCGGGACCTGCCGCATAATTTATCCGTGAGTCCTTCCACGTTGACCGCGGTTAAATCTTTTCCCGGATACATTTCCCCGGCCGCGGGGCAAAATACTATATCAACCTTTTCTTTTTCGCACAGCTTTTTATCCCCCGCGAAAGCCCGGGGATACTTTTTATAGTCCTCTCCCGGGCCGAACTGCGCGGGATTGACAAATATGCTTACAACCACGGTATCGTTTTCCCCGCGCGCCTTTTTCACCAGGGAGAGATGCCCTTCATGCAGGGCTCCCATGGTCGGGACCAGCCCGATTGTCCTGCCCTGTTTGCGCAGGCTGTCAACATGTTTTTGACATAATGATATTTTTGTTATTATTTTCACAGGCAAGCTGGAACCTCAATTTTCTTCACCATGGATTCCGGGATGTCCTTCAGCATTTCAGGAATATTTTTCTTGAGTACCGGGTGGATAAAATCAGGGGCGATCTCCTGCAGGGGGACCAGGACAAACCTTCGCCAGTGCATTTCCCGGTGAGGGACTGTTAAACTCTTTTTCTTGATTGATTCATTACCGTATATCAATATGTCAAGGTCTATGATTCTCGGCCCCCATTTGATTCCATTCTTTCTTCCAAGTTTTTTTTCCATCAATTTTAGCAGGTCAAACAATTCAATCGGGGGGATGTCAGTACTGGCTTCAACCACACAATTCAAGAACATATCCTGTTTTATCTTTCCGACAGGTTCCGTTTCATAAATGCCTGAGACGGCAGATACTTCCATTTGTTCCTCAATCAAATCAACAGCTTTGGCGATGTTATCCATCCTGTCACCTATGTTGCTTCCGATTCCTAAATAAACTTTACTTGCCGCTTCGTTTGCCATTTCAGTTACCACTTCAACTTACTCATTCTTTGGAGGGCTTCATTCATTTTCTCTTTATCAACCGTTATCGAAAAACGTATGTACCCTTCTCCTGAAGGCCCGAAACCGTTACCGGGGCTTACGATAATACCCGCCTCATCCAGTAATTTTGCCGCAAAGACTACCGATGTATACTTTTCGGGGACCCTCACCCACAGATAGAATGTCGCTTCAGGTGAAGCGATGTTTAAATTCAGTTCCTTTAAACCTTTTACCATAATGTCCCGGCGCTGCCTGTAAACGCTCCTTATCTCATCCGTATATTTACCCGGACCGTTCAGCGCCTCAACAGCCGCTACCTGCACGGCATTGAACGCCCCGGAATCAACGTTGCCCTTAACCTTTGAAAGCCCTTTAATAATAT
>JAUXBS010000029.1 GCA_030619245.1 Clostridia bacterium
TAATCAAAAAAAAAAAGCAAGAAAAAACCAAAGAACCGCACCTGTTTTCTTTTTTCTTGAAAGAAGGGGTTAAGTTTGTTAATATCCAGTATGATGAATATAAAAATGAACATACAGTATGACGGGACTGATTATTCAGGCTGGCAGGTGCAGAAGAAAAGGAAGACCGTACAGGGAGAAATAGAAAAAAGGTTAAAGCGGATATTACAGGAGGATATAAAGTTAAAAGGGGCGTCCAGGACTGATGCCGGCGTTCATGCGCTGGGCCAGACGGCGAATTTTATTATTGAAGGCAAAGGGGTTTCGTTAAGAGATTTACAGCATTCATTGAATTCCATGCTGCCGGAGGATATAGTGGTTTCAGGAATAATGAAAAAAGGGAAGGCTTTTAATGCCAGGTACGATGCAAAATCAAAGATATACGAGTACAGGCTCCTGAACCGGAAATACCGGGAAGTCCTGGGAAGGAATTATTACTGGCATGTATGGGAGAAACTTGATTGGGGGAAAATAAAAAAGGCGGCAGGGTACTTAAAAGGAAAACATGATTTTACAGCATTTTCTTCAACCGGCTCGCCAAGGAAGAACAATTTTTGTACATTAAAGCGGCTTGATGTTAAGAAGGAAGGTAGTTTATATAAGATAGTGCTGGAAGCGGATTTTTTCCTTTATAGAATGGCAAGGAACATGGTTGGGTTTCTTGTTGAAACCGGCAGGGGGAGGATTGAGCCTGAATGGGTAAAAACTGTTGTAAAAAAAGGAAAAATTGATAAAATTTATGAAACTGCGCCTGCAAGAGGGCTTTGTCTGATAAAAGTCAAGTATGGGAAATAGGGCGATGTCCCCAAATTAACAGTTGACACTGTAGTCTTTCAGTTGTATACTGAAAAAAAGGATAAAAATATGCGGGTTGCGATGTATTACAGTAACAGTGATGTGCGCATTGAAGAAATGCAAAAACCTGGAATAGGGCCGGGTGAAATACTTATACGCATAGAGGCAAGCGGTATATGCGGGTCTGACATCATGGAATGGTACCGCAGGGACAAGGTTCCTGTGGTGCTGGGGCATGAAATCGCGGGTGATATCGTAGAGGTTGGAAAAGAAGTGAAGGGTTTCAGGGTAGGGCAGAGGGTGTCGGCGTCCCATCACGTGCCGTGCGATAAATGCCATTTCTGCAGGAGCGGCCATGGTTCAGCCTGTGATTTACTGAGGAAAACGAAGTTTTACCCGGGTGGATTTGCCGAGTTTGTGCGGATACCCGAGGTGAATGTAAGGCAAAATGGGGTATACCTGATGCCTGATAATGTATCGTATGAGGAGGGGTCCTTCAGTGAGCCCGTGGCATGCGTTATAAGGGGACAGAGGCATATTAACATGAAGCCGGGCAGGAGCGTGCTGGTTATCGGGAGCGGTATTTCCGGACTGCTTCACATCATGCTTGCCCGTGTAAACGGCGCGGATAAAATAATGGCAACGGACATAAATGATTTTAAGTTAAAGAAGGCAAAAGAATTGGGAGCCGATTACGTGGTTGACGCTGAATCATACAGCCCTGACAGATTCAGGGAGGCCAATAACGGCAGGCTGGCGGATGTTGTAATACTGTGCGCCGGGGCGCTTCCGGCGGTATACCAGGCGCTTGATTCCATTGAAAAGGGAGGAACCCTGCTTATTTTCTCCGCGGTTAAAGACAATGCTGATATAACTCTGCCCGTTAATAAAATCTTCTGGCGCGATGAGATCACCATCATGTCTTCCTATGCCAATCACCCGTCAGAACAGAGGGATGCGCTGGAATTAATAAGCAAGGGTAAAATGCCTGTCGGGAAGCTCATTACCCACCGTTTCGGGCTTGAGGATACCAGCAGGGGTTTTCAATTGCTTGCCGGTGGCGGGGACTGCATAAAGGTAATAATAGAACCGCAGAAATAATATTTAACAAAAGAAAAAGATAAAAAAACCACAAAGGGGGGAGACAGCGACCGCCGGTTTATCAGGGGAGCGTCAACACGGGGGGGAATGCGACATCATGATTGCGGCGGATTCACAGGAAGGGAGGAATAAAAATGGACTGGGGATTGAAGAACAGGTTATCAAGGATTATTAATCCAAAGACAGGAAAGGTCGTAATGCTGGCGGTGGACCATGGATATTTTCTGGGGCCTACTTCGGGACTGGAGGACCTGAAAAAAACACTGGACCCGCTCATTCCTTATGCAGATACCCTCATGCTTACCAGGGGCGCCCTGAGGGCGTCCGTTGCCCCCGGGTTTGATATCCCGATCATGCTCAGGGTTTCCGGCGGCAACAGTATCGTTATGGACGACCTTTCAAACGAGGACCTGACCGTTTCGATGGAGGATGCGATACGGCTTAACGTGAGCGGTGTTGCGATGTCTGTTTACGTTGGTTCAAAGCATCAGCACCAGACATTGGTGAACCTTGCAAAACTGATTGATGAGGCAAACAGGTACGGCATTGCCGTGCTCGCAGTCACTGCTGTCGGCAAGGAAATGACCAGGGATGCCCGCTACCTGTCGCTCGCCTGCCGTATTGCCGCGGAACTTGGAGCCCACATTGTGAAGACTTATTACTGTGATGATTTTGAGAAGATTGTAAATACCTGTCCCGTTCCCGTGGTTATTGCGGGCGGTAAAAAAATTGAGGAAAAGGATGCTCTTAAACTTGCCTATAATGCCATCAGCAGGGGCGCGGCCGGGGTAGACATGGGGAGGAATATTTTTCAGTCAGATGCCCCGGTGGCAATGATAAAGGCAGTCAGGCAGATAGTACATAAAAAGGCGTCTGCAGAGGAGGCTTTTGAACTTTATAATTCTCTAAAAGATAAGAAAAGAAAATAATTAAAGAAAATACTTGACAAAACATGGATGGTTTGTTATAATCCAAATAAGCCGAGTTACCAACGCCCATATTATCAGCGAAATACTGGAGAGTGGGTTTCCAACAAAAAGCTGGTAACTCGGTTTTTTTTGGGAAACCTTATTTAGAGATACCATAATATTGTGTTATGAACCGTTTTATGCCTTTAATAATATGAAATATAAGGTCAGCATGGTAAGCCTGGGGTGTACGAAGAACCTCGTGGATTCAGAGGTAATGCTTGGTATACTGCAGAAGAACGGTTGTATTATTACAGGCAATGTGGAAGGTTCGGATATTGCCATTGTCAACACCTGTAGTTTCATTAAGAATTCAACGAAGGAATCAGTTGATAAAATACTTGAATTAATAGAACTCAAGAAGAAAAATAAAATAAAAATCCTGATTGTTGCAGGCTGCCTGCCCCAGAAGTACAAAAAGAAAGAATTGCTTGACGGTTTCAGAGAAGTTGACGCCTTTCTGGGAACAAATAATATACCCGATATAAATAATATAATAAAAAAGTTGGCCTTTAACAAAAAATTGTTTATTGTTGATTCCTTTCCCGGATTTTTATATAATGACACTCATCCAAGGTATTCACTAACTCCCGGCCATTTAGTTTACGTGAAGATTGCGGAGGGGTGCAGTAACAGGTGCAGTTACTGCCTGATTCCCGGGTTGAGGGGGGATTACCGCAGCCGGAAGATTTTTTCTGTAGTAAAAGAAATAAAAAAACTTACCCGTACTAATAAGATAGCGGAGTTGAACATAATCGCCCAGGACACAACTTACTACGGCACTGATATATACGGCAGCCGGAAACTGGCAGGACTCCTTAAAAAAATAGTTAAATTAAAAGCAAGCCGCTGGATAAGATTGATGTACACTCACCCGGCGCATTTGGATGATGAGCTAATAGAACTCATTAAGAGGGAGAAATCCATATGCAGGTATATTGACCTCCCAATCCAGCATGTGAATAATGATATACTGAGAAGGATGGGCAGGAAGGTAAACAGGTATAAAATAACCGGTTTGGTGAAGAAGCTCAGGAAAGAAATTCCCGGGATAGCGATACGCACTTCCCTTATTGCCGGTTTCCCGGGGGAGACCGAAGGGCAGTTCAGGGAACTGCTTGAGTTTGTGAAGGAAATTAAGTTTGACAGGGTGGGTGTATTCACTTATTCAAGGGAAAAAGGGACAAGGGCCTACGGTTATAAAGGACAGGTTCCTGAAAGGGTAAAGAAAACGAGATACCGGGCTTTAATGCTTGCCCAGCAAAAGGTTTCCCTGGAAATAAACAGGTCATTTATAGGCAGGGAAATGGAAGTGCTTGTTGATGGCGTGGATAAAAGCAGGGGTATGCTTCTCTGCCGCACCCGGAGGGACGCCCCGGAAATAGACGGTTATACGCTGGTTAAATCAGGAAGCGGCAAACCGGGCAGTTTTATAAAGGTAAGGATAACAGACGCAAATGCCTATGACCTTATAGGCAGGAAAATCTAATACCAAGGAGGAAAAGGAAGAGAATGGCATTATTTCAATTGAAGAGGTATGACAAGAACCCGATTATTGAACCGATTATTGAGCACCCGTGGGAGTCAGTGATGACTTTTAACACAGCGGCATTACTGCTTGATGATAAGGTTTATCTTCTTTACAGGGCAAGGGGTACGAGGGGAGGCATATCCAGGATAGGTTATGCCTGCTCGAGTGATGGCTTCAGGATTGACGAGAGATTATCAGAGCCGGTTTACCTGCCGGACCCAACGCATGACAGGGAGGCATTTGGCTGTGAGGACCCGAGGTTAACCAGGATTGGCGACAGGATATACATGGTTTATTCGGCTTACGGAACCGTGCCGGGTATGATGAGCATACAGAAGTGGGTACAGCTTGCAATAACGTCAATATCAGTGGATGATTTCAGAAAAAAGAAGTGGAACTGGAGCAAGCCGGTTTACCCGTTCCCCTATACGGATAACAAGGATGCCTACCTGCTTCCGGAAAAGCATAAAGGCAGGTTTGTGTTGTATCACAGGATACCACAGCATATATGGGTTGGTTTTTCAGAAGACGGGGAGAACTTTGTAGACAATAAAATTATTATGAAGCCGCAGGGTTACGGCTGGGAGTATTACAAGATAGGCGGCGGAGCGCCTCCGATAAAAACAGAGAAAGGCTGGCTGATGGTATATCATTCAGTTGACAGCAGGTCCTTTTACCGGCTTGGCCTTGCCTTTCTTGACCTGGATGACCCGTCCAGGGTTATATACAGGCATCCCGAACCGATACTTGAACCGGGGGAAGTATACGAGAAAACAGGAGACACGTCAAATGTTACCTTCACCTGCGGAGCGGTTATAAAGGACGGTAAGCTTCTGGTGTATTACGGCGCGGCCGACATGGTTATAGGCGTTGCCTACGCCGATATGAAAGACGTTTTGAAATTACTGTAATTTATCATCCCTCTCACCCTAACCTCTCCCCTTCGGGGGGAGGTTAGGGTGAGAGGGATACAGGGGTTATATGACTCATTCCGATTTTGTCCATCTGCATGTTCATACCGAATACAGTCTTCTTGACGGCGCCAGTACCGTACTTGACAGAAGAGGGAAACCGGGCAGGTTAATACAGAAAGCCGCAAAGCTTAAAATGCCTGCCCTGGCAATAACGGACCACGGCAGTATGTTCGGGGTGCTGGAATTCTATAATGCATGTATCAACGCGGGAGTAAAGCCCGTCATCGGCTGTGAGATGTACGTTGCTCCGGGCAGCCGGCTTGACAAGCAGTCAAGCAGGATTAACGGCACCGCCCCGTACAATCACCTGGTGCTGCTGGTAAGGGACGATGAGGGTTATAAGAACCTCATGAAACTCGTCAGTATCGGCTATCTTGAAGGGTTTTATTACAAGCCGAGGATAGATAAGGAAGCGCTTGCGAAATACAGCAGGGGATTAATTGGAATGTCCGGGTGCATGAAGGGGGAGATTGCAGGGGAGGTCCTTAATGATAAACCGGATAAAGCCCGCGAGGCAATTTTATTATACAAGGATATATTCGGTAAGGGGGATTTCTACCTGGAGTTAATGGATAACGGTATCAGGGAGCAGAAAAAAATCTGCGAAGGGCTGATAAAACTCGCAAAGGAAACAGAAACGCCGCTCGTAGCTACAAATGACTGCCATTACGTTGATAAGGATGATGCCTATGCCCAGGAAATACTCATGTGCATAGGGACCGGCAAGACCATTGACGACCCTTCTCATATGAAACTTTCCACTCAGGAGTTTTACCTTAAATCACCGCAGGAGATGAAAGATATATTCAAGGAAACGCCTGGAGCAATACGTAATACCATTGAGATTACAGAGAAGTGCAACCTTGAAATAGAGTTTGGCAGGATACTGCTTCCCGGTTATGAGGCTCCGGAATCATACGAATTGAATGACTATTTAAGGAAACTGTGCGAAGACGGAATAAAGAAGAGGTACGACAGGGAAACGCCGCAGGTAAGGGAACGCCTGGAGCATGAACTCAAGGTTATAAAGGAGATGGCTTATCCCGGGTACTTCCTTATAGTATGGGACTTCATTGAATATGCGAAGAAGAACGGCATACCCGTCGGCCCCGGCAGGGGTTCAGGCGCCGGCAGTCTCGTGGCTTACCTCCTGGGCATCACCGAAATAGACCCTTTGAAGCACGGCCTCCTGTTTGAAAGGTTCCTTAATATTGAAAGAAGGAACATGCCTGACCTGGATATTGACTTTGCGGATAAGGGGAGGGACAAGGTAATTGAATATGTAAAGAATAAGTACGGTAAGGAAAACGTAGCCCAGATAATTACTTTTGGCACACTGCTTGCCAGGGCGGTTATCAGGGATACCGGCAGGGTGCTGAACATACCGCTTATGAAAGTTGACAGGATTGCAAAGCTGGTGCCGTTTGGAGATAGCATTCAGGAGGCGCTGAAATCATCACGGGAGTTGAAACAGTTGTATGATACCGACAGGTCGGTAAGGGAATTGCTGGACACAGCGAGAAAGCTTGAAGGGATAAAACGCCACAGCGGCGTTCATGCCGCGGGCATTGTAATAGCGCCTACGCAGATAACCGATTATACCCCGTTTGCGGTTACGAACAAAGGGGTTGTCACCTCACAGTACGAAGGGAAGTCGCTTGATAAACTCGGGTTGTTGAAAGTGGACTTCCTGGGACTGCGCACCTTGACCCTGATAGATGAAACCATTAAACTGGTTAACAGGAACCATAAAATGAAGTTAAAGCCGCAGGATATACCGATAGATGATAAGAAAACCTATAAGATGCTCGGTGAGGCGAGGTCTGCGGGAGTGTTCCAGCTTGAAAGCACGGGGATGAAGGACCTTTTAAGGAAACTCTGCCCCACGGAATTTTCTGATATAGTCGCGGTGAACGCGCTTCACAGGCCCGGCCCGCTTGGAAGCGGCATGGTTGATGATTTTATTGAAAGGAAACATAAGAGGAAGAAAATAGAATACGACCACCCGCTGCTTGAACCCATCCTCAAGGATACGTATGGAATAATCCTGTACCAGGAACAGGTAATGAGGATTGCCACTGACATATCAGATTTTACCCTGGGCCGGGCCGATATACTGCGCGCGGCGATGGGCAAGAAGAAATCAGAAGTCCTTGAGGAACAGAGGAAGGATTTTGTGGAGGGGGCGGCAGAGAAAAAGATAGATAAAAAAATAAGTAACGGCATATTTGACAAGATGGTTACCTTTGGCGGTTACGGGTTCAACAAGTCGCATGCCGCGGCCTACGGTTTGCTGGCTTACCAGACTGCTTACCTTAAATGCAATTACCCGATTGAATTCATGACTACCCTTCTCAATACTGAAATAGAAGATACGGACAAGATATTCTTTTACATAAACGAATGCGAAATGATGAACATGGTGGTGAATCCGCCTGATGTACAGAAGTCAGAGAGCAGGTTCAGCATTGAAGGGGACGGTATCCGTTACGGTATTGCCGCGATAAAGAATGTTGGTTCTTCGGCCGCCGGGGCGGTTGTCAGTGAACGCCTGGAGAACGGGAAATATAAATCTTTCTTTGATTTTTGCGCAAGGGTTGATTCCAGGGTTATAAACAAGCGCATGGTTGAGTACCTTATCAAGGCGGGCGCGTTTGATTCCCTGAGTTCGGGCAGGGCAGCGCTGTTCAATGCGCTTGACGGGGTTCTTGAGCGTTCTGAAAAAGCCCAGAGTGACAGGAGGTCCGGCCAGACATCGTTTTTTGAAAAGATAAGCGTTCCGGGAGCTGAACAGGAAATGAGGATAGAACAGACGAGGGAATGGACTGACGATAAAATGCTTTCCTTTGAAAAAGAAGCGCTGGGGTTCTATATTTCGGGCCATCCGCTTGCGCGCTACGAGCAGGAGATGAAGAACTATGTCAGTGTGAGCATACACGATTTAGTGGAGCAGAGGAGGAAGGGTTCTGTGACGATAGGCGGTATAATACTCCACCTTAAGAGGAAGAAAACAAGAACGGGCAAGATGATGGGAGTGTTTAAATTAGAGGACCTGACAGGGTCAATTGAAGTGATTATTTTCCCGGACGCTTACCAGAAACTCGCGCAGTTAGTGGAAGAGGATGAGATGATAGTTGTCAGGGGAATGATTGATGACAGGGACGATACACCGAAGATTATAACGGATGATATAATACCCTTCGCCGAAGCAAGAGAAAAACTTATCCATGTAGTGGAGCTTAAACTGTCAACCGCGGGCCTTGAAGAGGAGACCTTAAAGAAGTTAGAGGAAGTATTCAGGAGGAACCGGGGTAACTGCAGGGTAAAACTTGACCTCAAGACACTGCATCACGGAAACCTTCATATAAGTATGGACTATAATATACAGGTCAATGATAATACGTTAAGGCATATAGAGGAATTAGTGGGCAAGGAAGCTATTCATTTATCAACTTGACAGTAAGGAATGGGGCCGGACTCCCTTTCTTAATTAATATAATTGAATTCCAATCAAAAGTCATCTATAATAGGTTTATGATAATGAAATATAGGAAAATAACTCTTGTCTCAGGGTTATTTTTATTTGTACGCATTTGCCTTTCCGGCTGTGTGGGACGGTAAAAGGAAAATACCGTTGATGCAAAACTGCCCTGCCTGGTATAATAAGTCAGCTCACGGTCAGGGACGCTGAATATGGTGGGATTTGAAGAATTGGAATAAAATCGGAAGAAATCGCTGTTCAGGAAGGAGGCAGGAATGAAAGCATATTACTGGGCAATTCTGGCTGCGCTGATATGGGGGGTGGCTCCCATCGTGGAAAAAATGGGGCTGGCTGA
>JAUXBS010000097.1 GCA_030619245.1 Clostridia bacterium
AACATTATTGGGCTTGGAATAAAAAATATTTCAGGGATAATTATTGGAAAAGCGCTGTATACTGAATCAATAAAGTTATCTGAAGCCATAAAACTAGTGTAATGATGTTTTAAAGGATAAGAATGAAGTTCATCAAGGCATTGAAGTTTGACAGAAAGGGATTGATTCCCGCGGTAATACAGGATTATAAGGACGGTAAGGTGCTTATGGTCGGCTGGATGAGCAGGGAATCCCTGAGGAAAAGCCTCAGGACGGGTAAAACCTGTTTCTGGAGCAGGTCCAGGAAGAAACTCTGGACCAAGGGGGAACAGTCGGGAAACTTCCAGTTAATCAGGGAGATAAGGTTTGACTGCGACGCGGATACATTGTTAATAAAGGTCAGGCAGGTGGGGAAGGCCTCGTGCCACAAGGGATACCGTTCATGTTTCTACATGAAAGTTGATAAAAAAGGTAACTGTAAAATTGCCGGGAAAAAGGTTTTTGACCCGGAAAAAGTTTACTCATAAGGAAGCTGGCCGTATTTTTGTCCTCTCACCCGGGGGGAGAAAGATACGGTAATGTATGAAGCTGATAAGAGAAATGCGGGAGGGAGTTATGGCGGTAGAAATGCCTCATAAAAAGAAGAGCGTGCCGGATGGTTTATGGATAAAGTGTGATGGCTGCCAGGAGATAATTTACAACAAGGACCTGGAGAATAATCACATGGTGTGCCCGAAGTGCAATCATTATTTCAGGCTCAATGTAAAGCAAAGGATAGAGCTTCTGGTAAATCCGGGCAGTTTCAGGGAATTCGGCGCCGGGATACAGCCAAAGGACCCCCTGGGTTTCAAGGATTCAAAAACCTATGTGGAAAGGATAAAACAACACCAGAAAAAGACAGGTTATCAGGATGCGGTTATTACAGGCTTTTCAAAGATAGGTAAGAATGATGTGGTTCTCGCGGTAATGAACTTCAGTTATATGGGCGGCAGTATGGGGTCTGTTGTAGGGGAGAAGATAACCACAGCAATAGAAAAGGCGGTAAAAAAAAGGTATCCTGTAATAATTGTTTCTTCTTCGGGCGGGGCGCGTATGCAGGAAGGGATATTTTCATTGATGCAGATGGCGAAGACAAGCGCGGCCCTTTCCCTCCTGGACAGGAAAAAAATTCTCTTTATATCTATGCTTATTGACCCGACAACAGGCGGGGTATCAGCCAGTTTTGCGATGCTGGGAGACATTAATATTGCTGAACCCGGAGCCATGATCGGTTTTGCGGGCCCCAGGGTGATAGAACAGACAATAAAGCAAAAACTTCCTCCCGATTTTCAAAGGTCGGAGTTTCTGCTTGAGCATGGAATAATTGATATGATTGTTGAAAGGAAGGATTTGAGGGATACGCTGGATAGTATTCTAAGTTTACTCAAAGAGAAAAAATGACTTATAAACAGGCGCTGGATTATATAAACAGTCTGGAATGCCTGGGCATAAGATTTGGCCTTTCTAATGTTAAAAAGGTATCAGGTTTCCTGGGCAAACCCGAAAAGAGTTTCCGCTCCATACATATTGCAGGAACAAACGGCAAGGGGTCGGTTGCTGTAATGCTGGATAATGTACTGCGGGAAGCAGGCTTTATAACGGGGTTGTACACGTCGCCTCATTTAATAGACCTGACTGAGCGCATTCAGGTAAATGGCAGGAGGATTTCAAAAAGGGAGCTTGCGCGGCTGGCAGGGACCGTCAGGGGCGCGGTAAAAAAACTTTCGCTGAAACTGACTTATTTTGAATTTCTTACCGTTATCGCTTTCCTGTTCTTTGCTTTAAAGGAAGTTGATATCGCCGTGCTTGAAACAGGCATGGGCGGCCGTCTTGACGCCACGAATGTGATTGAAAATCCACTGGTTTCCGTTATTACGAATATAGACTATGAACATATGGATTATCTTGGCAGTACCCTTGAGTCAATCGCGGGGGAAAAGGCGGGGATAATAAAGAAAAAAGGGACGGTTGTAACGGGGGTTAGGAACGGCAGGGCGCTGGAAGTCATAAAGAAGGTATGCAAAGAGAAGGAAGCAAAGCTTTTCTGCGCGGGAAAAGACATCAGCGCCAGGATTTTAAGAACTGATAACGGGTTCCAGGAATTCAGTTATAAAGGTATTTACAGCGCTTACGGGGGATTAAGGATAAAACTAAGGGGGGAACACCAGGTATGGAATACGGCGCTGGCGGTTGGGGCCATTGAAGTCCTCAGGTCAAAAGAGGTTCCGGTAAGCGAGGAGAGTATACGTAAAGGGCTTGCAGGTTCAGCCTGGCCGGGAAGGCTGGAATTACTGAAAATAAAAGCCGGAGGAAAGAGGGTTAGAATAATCCTGGATGGCGCGCACAATCCTTCAGGCATAGTTTCCCTGGGGGATTTCCTGCGCGGGAAATACATTTGTTATGATGATTTAATCCTGGTTTTTGGTTCCCTGGAAGATAAGGATTTTAAACTGATGGCATCAGGGATAGTCCCCCTGGCTGATAGGGTTGTTATAGTTTCACCAAAAGTTAAAAGGGCATTAAACAGGAGTATGTTAAGGGATGAAGTATTGAAGTACGCGCGCGGTAATAACGTGTATGATTCACGTACGGTAAGCGAGGGGTTAAGGAAGGCAATTGAACTGTCAGGCAGTAAGAGCCTGGTTTGTATCGCCGGTTCGCTTTATGTGATTGGAGAGGCAAAAAGAGCGTTGAAAAGGTGGGTGTAATATGAGTTTGAGTAATTACAGGTATTCCCTGGGAGTGGACATAGGAGGGACCAATATAACGGTGGCCCTGGTGGACAGGAAAGGGAATATAATCAAAAAAATGAAATACAGCGCTGACATTCAGGAAAAGATTGAAGTTTTCGTACAGCATATAGCGGCTGAACTGGAAGAAATAAGCAAGGGCGTTCCCGTAAGTTCTATCCGGGGGATTGGCATAGGGGCGGCTGGTTTGATAGACCATAAGAAGGGGGCTATAAAGGATTCTCCCAATATGTACAGAAACAGGGTTCCTCTGGTGAGTTTATTAAAAAGAAAGATTAAAAATAAGAATTTGTCAAAACTTCCGGTATCTCTTGAAAATGACGCGAATGCCGCTGCGTGGGGCGCATATAAATTAGAAGTCCCTGCCGGAGTGAAGGATATGATCTGTGTTACTCTGGGAACAGGAGTTGGAGGAGGAGTGATAATAGACGGCAGGATATATAGAGGATTTGATGGTCTGGCGGGAGAACTGGGGCATGTTGCAGTTAATCCATCAGGCCCCAGGTGTAACTGCGGGAGTTACGGCTGCCTGGAAAGGTATACGGGGTCAGGTTATATAGTTGAGAGGGTTGTCAGGGAGATAAAGAAGGGCAGTAAGACAAAGATAACCGGATTTGTAGATGGTAAATTAAATCGTATCACGCCAAAAATTATTACCGAAGCGGCAAAAAAGAAGGATGCTCTGGCAAAAAAAACCTGGAAGGAAACAGGAGAATATCTCGGGATTGGGCTGGCCGGTGTAATTAATGTTTTGAACCCGGAGGCCGTTGTATTCAGCGGCGGTGTTTCCCGCGCGGGCAGCCTGTTTCTTGAGCCGATGAAAAAGGTTATCCGGAAACGTTCATACGTCAGCAGGAAAAAGCCGGTTAAATACATTATATCCAGGTTAGGCGACGACCTTGGAGTTATTGGAGCAGCTATGCTGGTCAGCCAATTTAATGAAAAGAAAAACCGATAAATGGAAAAAGCGGCCGTTTACCATCCACAGGGGCCCTGTTCCGTCAAAGATAAATAGAATAGTTTTAAAAGCAGGGACAATACTTGCCGTTACACTTATCTTTTTAAGCTTCCATTCGATTTCCTATGCTTCAAACACCGGTGAGAATTACGATACGGTATTTTCCACAGTTCCCGCTCCGGGCGCTGAAGAAAATCACGTCCTGGAATTTTCCACGTCTTCCGCTTCAGGGTTTGAAGAAAGCTACAAGGTTGAACCTTCCACGGTTTCTTATATTGAAGATGAATTTAAAGTGAGTTTTCCTACTGACGGGCTGGGTATCCCCATCAGGATTAAATCCGATTATGCCAGGTATATCAGGGAAGAGGATAAATTGTTTGTCAAAGGCAATGTGGAGGTTGAATACGAGGGTACCGTTATAAAGTGCGATGAACTGGACATCAAAATCAAGGAAAAGGAAATTGAAGCGAGGGGAAACTGTTCCATAGAGGATGATTACCTGGAGGTATTGGGGAGCAGTATAACTTACAATTATGAGACAAAGGACGGTGTTGTGCTCAACGCGAACTGCAGGGTTGATAAATGGTATTTAAAAGGCCCTAAAATGGTGAAGAAAGGCAAGAAGAAGTTCATTCTTTATGACGGATACTGCTCTTCCTGTGACCTGTTTCCGCCTCATTATAAGTTTGCGGCAAAAAAAATAGTAATCGTGCCTAAGAAAAAGATTGAATTCTGGATGGTTGGGTTGAGTGTTTTTTACAAAATTCCGGTCATGGGTTCACCGTGGTTTATAATACCGCTGGATAAAAAAGGGTTAAAGGGGAGGCCGGGCAATTATGAGTTTGGAGAGGATGGGGTGGATGGATATTATGTCAAGGTCTGGCATCCTTACAGGCTAATAAAGGAATTGGATGGACTGGCTGAGGTCAAGTATTCCCAGAAGAATCAATGGGCGTTTGGCATGGACAATAAGTATGAAGCGGAGGGGTTGAAAGGAGACCTTATCGTTCAGCATAATAAATTCCATTATACTGTTGAAAATACAACTATACCCGCAACCAGGAGTAACTGGCTTATTCACGGTAAGCATAATCAGGATTTTGCCGGGGTTGGAATTCCCGGGTTGCTTCTGCAGGCAAATATTAACTATATGAATAACAGTGATTTCAACAAGAACTATAACCGTGATGAAGGAGTAGCTCTGAGAAGGAAGGATATGGAACTCGTTACAAGTGAAATATCGTCTGATATGGCTCTTACATACAGCAGGCCTAATTATAGCCTGGGTATGGTACTGGACAGAAAAGACAAGTGGGATGCGGATACAGAAAGGTATTACCCGACTTTACGCAAGGCGCCTAACCTATATTTCAATCTGAACAGAAGGAAAATACTTGGAATTTTCAAGTTGCCGGTATATGCGGATGCCTCTTATAGAAGCGGTACAACATATACGAATAACTATGAATTAAGTACAGATACTTCCAGTCCAACTTACGGTTTAAGAGAGAAGAATGATTATTATTTGAAAAATGCGGATGTCAATGCGGCGTTATCCACCAGTTTCAGTATTAATAAGATAAATACCCTGAACTTCAATTTCAATTATTATAATAACCGGAAGGATAGGATGAGCAAGGATGATTTAACGAAATATTATAAGGAGGGAATCAGCGGCGGGTTTGGCTGGACCTCGGATTTGATGATGGTCTGCCTGCTGCCGGTAAAAATGAATTACGCGTTTAAATGGGATTTTGTAAGTAATAAAGCAACGGGCAATAGTATAAATTTCAGGATTGATTCCACCAGGGGGAGGGGCAGCGAAAAAGGGAAGGTAAAAGCG
>JAUXBS010000088.1 GCA_030619245.1 Clostridia bacterium
GCAATCCGCTTAAATGCTGCAGGAGGGTTGATTTACCGGAACCGCAGGGTCCGATAATCCCAAAAATTTCCCCTTCACCAACTTCAAAACTGATTTCATCCAGCGCCAGTCTCGAATACGGTGTTCCGGTATTATAATAATAAGTTAACTTATTTACAATTATACTCATGAATATTACTTTTACAAAGCATTTCCATTTTCTAACTTTATGGTTTTAAGCCCGAGCCTTGTATATTCTTCATATTGTGTTACATAAACAATAGCAGGGTTTGTTTTTCCATTTGCATCCCGCGCTAATTCCGGGATATTATCAATCCCATCCTTCCCGGGCAATAATTCAGAATTATCCAGGATTATGTAATCAGGCTTCCCGGCAAGTATTCCTGCCAGGACAACCTTTATCTTTTCACCTGCGGATAAAAAATTCACAGGTATATTGAGAATTTCACTTATATCCATAAGTTCAGCTATGTATGATATACGGGTTCTTATCTCCTTTGATTCAAGGCGCAGGTTCTCCAGGCCAAAAGCAATATCCTCTTCAGCTGTGGCTGAAAATATCTGGTTATCCGGATTTGTAAAAAGAACAGCCGTTTTTTTTCTGATTTCATTTAAAGAACCCTCATCCCTGGTATTCATCCCATCCACAATAACATCTCCCGAATCAGGTATTATTAAACCATTTAATAGTTTTGAAAAAGTCGTCTTACCCGAACCGTTCTCCCCGGTTAAAACCATAGCTTCCCCCTTGTTGATTTCAATGTTTACATTCCTGAGCACGGGCTCTTTCTTGTCGTATGAAAAACTAACATCCCTTAATTGAATCATAATATTAGTACCCGTTAATAAAAACCTGTTCTTTAAAAGAGTTCAAGTCTATTCCTAAACCCCTTTTTCACCTGGATTTTGCGTATCAATCAGCAGTATAATCTCGCCCTTCACTTTTCCTCTTTTGAATCTACCCGGAACTTCCCTGGCAGAGCCCCTGATAATCTCTTCAAACTTCTTCGTTATTTCCCTGGCTATGACTACTTCCGGATTATTCAGGACATCCTCTACAATTTTAAGGGTTTTCATTATCCTGTAAGGTGATTCATATAATACAATAGTCTTTTTTAAAGCTGCTGCCTCCTCAAGCAGCCGTTTTATTTTTCCTTTCTTTCTTGGTAGAAACCCGGCAAAAATGAATCCATTCGTAGGCAAACCCGAAGTAACGAGGGCCGCTATGGCCGCGCTCGGCCCCGGTACTGCGATAACAGGAATATCATTCTCCACCGCGCTCCTTATCAGGCAATAACCGGGATCTGAAATCCCCGGCGTCCCCGCGCTTGAAGTCAGGGCAACGTTCTTTCCCTGTTTCATCAGTTCAACCAGGTAGTCCCCCTTGGAATCCCTGTTCCCTTCATAGTAACTCGTCATACGGGTATGAATGTCATAGTGGCTCAACAACTTTCTGGTTACACGCGTATCTTCCGCCGCAACCAGGTCAACTTCCTTCAATACCCGCAGCGCCCTGAGTGTAATGTCCTCTAAATTTCCTATTGGAGTTGAAACTACATAAAGAGTGGATTTATTCATTTTATTTTGAAAAAATCAGAAATTCTTTTATACAGGGTTTCATCATCAATCAAACCTTCATCAGCCATGGTTAATTGTTCGTTCCTCATTGATACGATATTGCTTATCTTTTTCATTATGTTTGGATTTTTTTTAAAAATAAGCTCAAAATCATTCTTAAAAAGTATATACACAGCAGTATCCTCTTCGGCGGTCACCGTAGCCGCCCTCCTGTCACCGGTGAGCAACGACATTTCACCGAAAAAGCTTGCTTCACCCAGGGTCCTGATAAGCACCCTGCTGCCATCAGGCTTCTCCCGCCACACGGAAACCTTGCCGCTGGATATAATAAAAAACACATCTCCCAGGTCTCCCTGCTTGATTATTTCCCTTCCCCGGGCATAAGACAGTTTCTTCAACCTGCCAAAGAGAAGTTTCAATTCTTCCTCATTCAAATCATAGAGGAAATCTATTTTTTTAAGCAATGAAAATATATTTCCGGTTCTCTCTTCGTCCATGTGTTCTCCCTTTTATCCATTGAGGTTAAAAAACACGAGCATCCTTTTCCCCAGCGTTTCCTTCTTCACCGCCTTATCACTCTCCCTTGCCAGCCGGACATTCCTTATTGAAACAACCTGGCTCATTCCATCTATTATCGCAGGGTTCTTCACGAGAATACGTTTAAAATCATTCTTTGAAAGTTTATATATCACGGATTCTTCTTCTGCAATCACTGTTGCATTCCTCTTTTCTCCCGTGAGCAATGACATTTCTCCAAAATAGTCCCCCTCAAATAAATGCTCTATGAAAACCTTCTTCCGGTCAAGCCTTTTCATCCACACAGCCAATTTTCCTTCTGCTATAACAAAAAAAGAATCCCCGGCGCTTGCCTGCTTTATAATAACAGCGCCTTTTTTCAGCGCTATTCTTTTAAACCTCTTCATAATAATATTTACTTCTTCTACAGAAAGCTTATAAAGAAAATCAACATCCTTTAATAACTTATATATTCTTCTGGATTCCTGTTCGTCCATTGAGATTCCTTTTGCGTATTATTAGATTATAACTAAAAACTATATTAAATATTATATTTAATAATTGTCAAGAATTTTATCTATAAAACTGAAATTTTTTGGAATATTAAAAGAGTATGCGTTCTATTTTGACTGTATCATTTCCTTGACCTTCATCAGGCGGGTGATATTTCCTCTTTCAAGTTCTTCAAGTTTCATTGATATGTATCTTATCGTCTCAAACAAGTTGGGTATCAGAATATGCTCCAGGGCATTGACCCTCCTCCGGGTGCTTTCTATCTCCGCGGCAATTATCTGTAATGCCTTTTCCTGCTGAGCCATCTTTATCATTTTTGGCAGGACTTCTTTATACTTTTTCAACGCAAGGTCAAAAGCCGCCGGCATTGTTACAACACTGTAAGAGAAGTACTCTCCCGATACGCTGAAATCATACTGTGGGAGCCTCAGGTTCATTAAAGGCGCATAATCCACCCTTAGTTCAGTCCTCATGCCCGAATACCTGCAGGCATGGTCTACATGCTCTTTACTCATTATTGAGCGGGCATCAACAAAGTTTGCCTGCGCCTCCGCCAGGGCAGCCTCAACCTCCCTGCGTAATCCCCGGCTCTCCTCCATCAGTTCCGTGAACTTGCGCATAAGCTCATCCTGCTTATCCTTAAGCAGTTTATGGCCGCGGCGGGCAAGCACAATTCGTTTCTTTAACTTCAACAACTCCATTCTCGTAGGATTGATATTCAGGCGCATTTGATTTTTTCCCTAAATCACTTCTTCTTCATATACTTCTCTACTTCCTTATCCTTGACCCTCTTCAGTTCCTCTCTGGGAAGTCCCGAGAGTAATTGCCAGCCAACAGCCAGTGTCTTTTCAAGGCTCCTGTCTTCGTATACGCCCTGAGCCACAAAATTATTATCATACTTATCCGCAAAGGAAGAGAACTTCTTATCAACATCGGACAACGCCGCATCTCCCAGTATCACCGCCAGTTCCTTTGCCTCCTTACCCCTGGCATAAGCCGCAAATAACTGGGAAGTCACGTTCGCGTGGTCATCACGCGTCTTCCCGGCGCCTATACCCTTCTGCATCAACCTTGACAGTGACGGCAGGACATCAATCGGGGGGTATATCCCCCTGTGGTGTATCTCGCGGCTGAGTAAAATCTGCCCCTCGGTTATGTAGCCCGTCAAATCCGGTATGGGATGTGTCTTATCATCTTCAGGCATGGACAGTATCGGGATAAGCGTTATTGAACCCTTTTTATTTTTAAGCCTGCCTGCCCTCTCGTATATCTGTGAAAGGTCAGTATACATGTATCCCGGATACCCCCTCCTTCCGGGCACTTCTTTTCTTGCTGCGGACACCTCCCTTAAGGCATCGCAGTAATTCGTCATATCACTTAAAATCACCAGCACGTGCATTCCCTGGTTAAAAGCAAGGTACTCGGCAGCGGTAAGCGCCATGCGCGGGGTTGCCAACCTTTCAATAGCAGGGTCATCAGCAAGGTTCACGAACAACACGGTTCTCTCTATCGCTCCCGTCTTCTTAAAATCACTTATGAAAAAATTCGCCTCTTCAAACGTAATCCCCATTGCCCCGAATACAACAGCAAACTTCTCCCCTGCCCCTTCCTTTTCGCCTTCACCGTCAAGCGGCGGGACGACTTTTGCCTGCCTCGCAATCTGCGCGGCAAGGTCATTATGCGGCAAACCCGAACCTGAAAATATCGGTAATTTCTGCCCCCTGACGAGTGTCGTCATGGCATCGATTGCCGATATCCCTGTTTGTATGAACTCAGACGGGAAATCCCTCGCATAAGGGTTATAGGGCAGGCCATTGATATCAACCTTTTCCTCGGGTATAATCTCCGGCCCTTCATCAATCGGCCTCCCGAGGCCGTCAAAAACCCGGCCGAGGATATCGGGTGAAACTCCAAACTCAACGCCCTTTCCCAGGAACTTCACCCTGGACTGGTCCAGGTTCAGTCCCGTGGTCCCTTCAAACAGCTGGACAAGCGCCTTATCCTGGTTTATCTCCAGAACCTTGCCCCTCCTTACCTCTCCGGTAGCGAGCCTTATCTCGGCTATTTCATCGTATTTTATGCCTTCCGTCCCCTCCACAAGCATCAGCGGGCCTGCGATATTCGTTACCGTTAAATATTCCTTTTGCATGGCCTTATCCTTTCACTCCCGGTTTTAATTTTATAATCATACTTTGAATTACCGGAAATCAGTTTCGTGTTTTTTATCCGCTTTTGATTAAAGAATCTATTTCCTTTTCCATTTCAACTTCCATTTCATCAAATTTATTTTCTTCCTTATCCTCAATAAACTTCATCCTGTTAATCTTCTCATTCACCTTGAGCTCGGCAAGTTTTGAAAAATCAACTCCCTTATCAACGGCATTTTTTGAAAGGTCATATAATTTCATAATCACCCTTATCATCCTGTACTGAATTTTCAATGATGTGTAAGTATCCTGAGGGTCAAATGCATGCTGGTGCAGGAAATCCTCACGTATTGATTTTGCGGTATCCAGGGTTAACCTGTCCTTCATGGACAGCGCTTCAAGCCCCACCAGCCTCACTATTTCCCGAAGGGATTCCTCTTCCTGGAGCAGGTTCATGCACCTGTTCCTGTAATCCATAAAATCCTTTGCTACATTCTTCTCCATCCATTCCCGAATATTATCCAGGTACAGGGAATAACTGCGGAGCCAGCTGATTGCCGGGAAATGCCGCTGGTATGCAAGAGTAGCTTCCAGGCTCCAGAACACCTTCACCATCCGCAGGGTTGCCTGAACGACCGGGTCGGAGAGGTCTCCTCCCGGAGGCGATACGGCCCCTATGGCGGATAAACTGCCTTCGCGGTCTCCGGTCCCGGAACACGTTACCCTCCCGGTCCTTTCATAAAACCCCGCAATCCTCGTTGCCAGGTAAGCAGGATAGCCTTCTTCCCCGGGCATCTCTTCAAGCCTTCCCGACATCTCCCTTAACGCTTCAGCCCACCTTGAAGTAGAATCCGCCATGAGGGCGACCTTGTAACCCATATCCCTGAAGTATTCCCCCAGGGTCATCCCCGTGTAGACAGACGCCTCCCTTGCCGCAACAGGCATGTTTGAAGTATTGGCAATGAGCACCGTCCTCTTCATCAACGGCTCACCGGTGTGAGGGTCCTTTAACTCGGGAAATTCCATCAACACATCCGTCATCTCGTTTCCCCTCTCGCCGCAGCCGACGTAAACGATGATATCCGCATCAGACCA
>JAUXBS010000100.1 GCA_030619245.1 Clostridia bacterium
CCGAAGAAATATGTCCTGCAATAACAACATTGATGTGGAACTTTTTCGCATTCTCAAAGTGTTTTTCGCTCATGTGCATTCCAACAACAGTTCCAACACCCGAGGCGCTGAGTTTCTCAAATATTTCCTCGGACCCTTCTGTCCCCCCTGTCATATCAACAAATATCTTACCGGCTCGCTTCTTTTCACTCCCTGAAATAATCTTGGGGCCGTTGAACTGAAGCGCTGCGTGATGGTACTCGGGAATTTTTTTCAACAACTGTACTATCTCCCCCACCAGGTAAGGTTTTTCCCTGTCTATCAACTTCTGCAGGTAAGTTGCAACACAGTTGTCAGCCGGGGTATGCAAATTCATATATGCCACATCAAGCAACTTTGCGGCATCAACAGGCCTGAAATGATTGCCTGGCATCACCTTCCTGCCAACTACCTGCATCCTTTTCTCCATAAGCCCTTCTGCCACGTTTATAGGAACTCCGTACCCGCTCAAAATATCTGATTGCATACCCATGACTTCATAAAAGTTAACATAGGACTGTCCTTCAGGATGATGAGCGATAACCAGGTCAACCTTCGTACCCTTCTCTCTTAACCTGTCTGCAAGGAGAAGTTCAGGAGTCTCCATGTCTATACCAACCATAACAGTTTTTACTTCCCCGCCCTTGCTGCCCTCGTATAGAATCCTGGAATCACTGTAGGGATTAATAAGCTTTTCTTTGTCATATTCTTTCTTTTCCTCGATGCCTAACTTATCATATTCCTTTTTGTTCTGTTCCAGTTCTGCAACAACCTTTTTTCTACCACGCGGGTCCTGGCTTATTCCGCATTCAATGGCAAACTGATATAGTTGTTTTAGTTTCAAAACTTATCTCCTCTTTGCTTTACTCTTACTATCCACTCTTTTCCTATCCATGGTTCTTGCCTTGAATTCCTTCCTTCTCTTCTTCCTTGCTGCTTCTGCCATTTTCTTCTTCTTCCTTACCGTCGGACTTTCAAAATGGTCTCTTCTTTTAAGCTCTGCTATCAGTCCGTTTCTTTCGCATTCTCTTTTAAACCTGCGAATAGCATCATCAATTGACTCACGGTCTTTTACTGTTATCCCCGGCATACTTGACTTCAACCCCTTTCCTTGTTTTCTGATTCTTCATTTCGCGTAAAATAAAAATATTAACCAGGCGGCCAGGTCATTTTGCGTCCGCCTAATAAATGAAAATGAATATGAAATACTTCCTGTCCACCGTCAGAATTGCAATTTTGAACAAGCCTGAAACCTTTTTCATGAACACCATTTGCTTTGGCTATTTTTTTTGCAGCCAGATAAATCTCTCCTATAAGGTCTTTATCCTCAGGTTCTATATCCATCAGGGTTTCAATGTGTTTTCTTGGAATTATCAACACGTGAACCGGCGCTTTTGGGTCAATATCCCTGAATGCAATCACATTATCATTTTCAAAAATGATTTCCGCAGGAATTTCTTTATTAATAATTTTGCAAAATAAGCAATCTTTCATCATGTTTTACATAAATAATACATAAAAGATATATTATACTATATAAACACAGGAAATGCAAGCATTTTTTTAATTTTTTTATATCTTTTCATTTTTCACAAACAAAAACCAAATAACATCACATCAAGCATGAAATTCTAGGCTTATGAACACCAACCGGGGATGGAGCCCCACGGGTTTATACCCGTGTTTTTCTGGAAATCGGGATAAATAAGGCAAATATCCTTATTACATAAAACAATATGGTCATTATTAATTATTGCAGGAAAGCGGGCATTTAACTTCTTAACTTATCCCTTTTAAGGATTTTTATTATTTCACTCTGTTCTTTGGCAGATAAAACTTCATCGGCAAGTTCCTGCGCAGAGGAAAAACTTATTGAACGTATACTGTCCTTAATCTTTGGCAGTGATATGGCGCTCATACTAAGCTCATCCAACCCCATTCCGATAAGAATTTTTGTAAATTCAGGGTCCGAAGCCATCTCCCCGCACATACCAACCCATTTTCCCGATTTATGACCCTTTTCAATAATCATCTTTATTAATCTTAGCACAGCAAGGCTTAAAGGATTATATAACTCTGCGACATTCTCATTGACCCTGTCCACTGCAAGTGAATACTGAATCAAATCATTCGTTCCAATACTTAAAAAATCCACTTCTTTTGCTAGTATCTCCGCTGTTAAAACAGCGGAAGGAATCTCAATCATAACACCCAGTTCAATATCCTCCTTGAACGGTATCCCTTCCTTCCTCAGTTCTTCCTGCGTCTTAACCAAAAATTCTTTTGCATTTCTTAATTCTTCCACTGCGGATATCATCGGTAACAATATTTTCATGTTACCGTGAACAGCAGCCCTCAGTATAGCCCTCAACTGACTCCTGAATATCTCCGGGTGCTTCAAACAGTATCGTAACGCCCTCAATCCCATAAATGGATTACGTTCTGCAAGCGCCTCCATTCCATCAGCCATCCTATCGGCGCCAAGGTCAAGAGTCCTGATAATAACGGAGTACGGCAATATGCTCTTGGATACCTCCGAATACTGCCTGTACTGTTCCTCTTCTGTTGGCAGTTCATTACGGTTCATGAAAAGGTATTCCGTTCTGTACAAACCTATCCCCGCAGAACCACTCTCATAAATCATGGGAATTTCCTCGGGAACTTCTATATTGGCAGAGAGTTCAATGGTATGCCCATCCGTCGTCACTGCGGATAAATCCCTTAACTTATCCAGTTCTTTTACAGCATCCAGGTGTTTCTTTTTTTCTCTTTCGTAATTCTTTATTGTTATTTCGTCAGGATTTACTATTATAATTCCCTGGTTGCCGTCAATTATTACCGTATCATCAGGCCTTACATTATAAGTAATATTTTTCAAACCCACGACCGCGGGAATACCAAGCGAATGCGCCAAAATTGCGGTATGGGACGTCTTACCTCCCATGTCAATGGCAAAACCTATAACCTTATCCTTACGCATGGCAATAGTATCCGAGGGCGACAGGTTATGCGCAACAACTATCACTTCAGCCGGTATTTCTTTTAAGCCGTTTCTTTCCATTCCTATTAAGCTTTTAAGAATCTTCTTACCCATATCTATAATGTCTCTGCTGCGTTCGCGAAGGTATTCATCCTTTACTTCCATGAATGACTGGAATATCCTGTTTATGGTAACCTGAAGCGCATGCTCAACGTTAACCTTTTCCTTTACCACCATCTTGATAACACCGTTCTTAAGCATGGGGTCATCCAGAATCATAACGTATGCATCAAACAAGCGGCTATGCTTCTTTCCTATTTTTTCATATGCGCTTTTGCTGGTCCTCTTCATGTCTTCTTTGACCACAGCAATTGCCTTCCTGAAACGCATCACTTCTTTCTTAATCTCGTTTTCAGCAAGATCTCTTCTCGCTATAATGAACTCCTCCTCTTCAAACAAGAAAACCTTCCCTATTGCAATGCCTGAAGAAGCAGCAATGCCTTTTAACATTCTTTTACTCCTTTAAGGGGACGGTTTTTAAAAGGAACCATCCCTGGTATTTATTATTCCTCATGGAACTTGTTGTTTATTAGATTTTCTATCTTCGCCATTGCATTATCTTCATCAATTCCATCCACATGAATGTCTATATCAGATCCATATGCAATTGCAAGCATCATGATTCCAAGAATGCTCTTACAGTCAATCTCCTGCCCATCCTTTATAAGCAATACCCTCGATTCATACTTACTGGCAGTCTGAGCAAGTAAAGCTGCGGGCCTTGCATGGAGTCCGAGTTTATTCTTGATATTTAAGGTTTTTTTAATCATTTTTTATCTTTCTATATATACCTGATAATTACTGAAAAAAACACTATCCCGTAGAACAGAATCATTACAGGAACACCTTTTAAAAGCAAAAAGGATATCAGGGGGAATGCTGTTATATAAATCAATTTCCCCGACAGCTCCAGGTCCCTGAAAAATATCACTGCCACAGTAATCCCCAGCAGCAGCAGGCCAGCCAGGCGTATGTTTCTAACCAGGTTAATTTCCACTATCTTTTTTACAAGCCCAATAAATCCCATTTTCTTCTCATAGCCGTGTTTTAATCCGTAATACCGCAGGAATAAACCGGGCCCGTTATAAATGAACAGAAACAGAATAACTATCAAGCTATAAGAGTATTTATCTGTAAAGGGAGTTAACTCAAAAAATTCCCCTGTTATTCTCACGTACCCGCTTAAAAACATCAGGGATATCATCACGAAAGTTGAAAAGGGACGCCAGCCGGCCCAGATAAGCGAATCACCTACTGCCGCAAGCGGCCCGCTTACAATCATCTTCATATCTGAAATACTCTTTGCGGATTGTCTCTGTTCTTCCATTGCAATGGTAATACCAACCGGTATAGTCACAAAATAAGGATTGACATTGAAGAATTCAAGATGACGTTTATAGGATTCTATAAGTTCCTTCTTCCCGGGATACAGAGTTTTTAGTACAGGAGCCAGGATGTACAGAAATCCCATATTCTGCATCCTTTCATAATTACAAATAGCTATAATCAGAAATGACCTGAAAAATACTTTAATCAGCGTTATTTTTTTCAATTTTTTTACCAAGCCTCGTTTTAAAAGTCTTTATCGTGGATGAAATCCCAAGAATAAATATCAATACATAAGCCGTTTCAAGTCCATTTAATACTTTTTCAGGTATTATTATGTAACACTTTGGTAATATATACAACCATAATAACAGCACTAGCATAATAAAAACAACCGCTTTTAAAAATGATATTAATACACCCAGGCACATGATTTCTTCAACCGCGTTTATCCTTCCTTTGGAAATCCTTTTTTCAGCAAAGTGCACTAACCGTATATTTATCCTCCTGTTAATATTCTCAATTTCCCTGTAAATCAAGCCTAATGGCAGCGTCCAGGCCAGTATCCATACTATAAAAGACGGCCCAATTGAAATATGATCTGCTTCAGCTGTCATTATGGCCAGGGCTGTCGCCAGTATTGTAATAATGGAAAAATTAATCGGCATTGCTGCCCCCATCGGCAAAACATTAAACAATATAAGTTCAATTAATATTCCAAATATCAATCCCGTATTCAGGTCCCCTAATAAATACCCTATTACCGGGCCTGTAATAACCGGGCGGCAAATCATTGACTGTACCCATGTATGCTCATCCAGGTTTATAATACCGCCAACAAGACTGACCCACAATATTTTAATAAACATTTTTCCTTTAAAATCCTTTGATTAAGGGAACTCTGCCCTTCGGGTATTTAGCCCCCTAATTCATTCTTATTTTTGTATCCGTAGGCACTATCCGCGCTTCAAGTATAACACCCAGTTTGCCCAGTCCCTCACAAGCATTTAAATCACCATCGCCTAATGATATTGCTTTTTGCACCTGTACTTTCCCGGGTGAATAATGCATCCCCCCCACATTTATCGTTTTTACCTTAAGCCCCTTCCTTA